>DASXVL010000691.1:0-20842 GCA_036504255.1 Armatimonadota bacterium
GCCGTCTGGAACAAGGGCCAAGCCCGGCCATCCCCTCTCGCTACTGTGCGGACTACTTCGGCAGTAATTTCATCACGCGTGTTTGGCCTTTGAGCAGATCGAATTCCAGCCCGGCCGCCAACTGCTCACGCGTCATATCACCCAGGTATTGCTGATTGTTCAGCGCATCGTACATGGCATAGCGCGCCGCCGGGAAGCCCGTCACGCTGACGCGCGCATGCTGTGTATTCACACGATCAAACGCTTCGTGCTGAAACTTATAGCGATGCACCAGCAGATAGCGCGCCTCGCCTTTTTCATAGACGATGCTATTGATATTCGTCACATCGCTCTTCACGGCGCGGGTGAGCCCCTTCCACGCCGCCACCGCGCGGTAGAGGCCAACCGATTCTTCTTGCTGCACGCTGCCCCAGAAGAGCACGACCGTCCCTTTGCCGACCGTGAAGCGGGAACAGACGGCCTTACCCTCTTGCTGCAGGATGGTCACACTGCCTGGCGGAGGCGGCACGGCATAGCCCTGCGTGAGCACAATATTGGCGCCGGCGAAGAGCGGGGCATCCGCCGCGCCGGTATAGGCCGAACGCTCACGCGGTGTCGAGAAGAGCGCCGGCGTACTGTCAGGATTCGGGAGGTTCAGCCGTTTCAAGAGCAGATAACGCTTGTCAATACTCTCCGGGTTGATGGACCCGGTATCCAGGTCAGCGACGAGGGTTCCGCCGCCACGCACGTAGCGCGCCAGCGCCTCAATCGACGCCGCGCTCCAATAGGCGCCCTTCCCCGCGGCAATCAGTACCGGCGTGGTGGCGGCGTTCACGGGCTGGGGATGCAGGTCTTCAAAGAAATCGGGCCACAGTTGCTCGGTATTATACAGCTTGTCACCCAGCGAGAACGACGGCAACCAGCCGGCGTACACGGAACGGATGCTCATCACATGGCTGGTAATACTCTCCATCACCCCGAGCCCGGAGCGCACCAGCCGCGCCCCCTGTAATTCGCGCATCAAGGCCATCCACTGCTCCAGGTACAGCACGGCCGGTGCACTGATTTTGCCCTGGGTGTCACGGGAAATGCGCGAGAACAATCGTTGATATTGGTGCATATGCGCCCCGGTAGGGCCATAGCTGAGCTTATTGAAAAAGTTCCCGTCGATATGTTGCGGATCGTCGTAGTTCATGCCGACGCTTTCACCGCGATAGGGCACGCCGAACGATGACGCCAGGCAATAGTTGAAGCGCGTCATATGCTCGCCTTCTGCGCCGCCGTTCGCCGCCATGACGCCTTTCGCCTTTAAATTCGGCCAATCGAAAAACGTTTGCAGGTTATAGAAAACTATCAGGCGTTCCGGATCGACCGCGCGCACGGTATCGAAGAGACGGGTATTCTGGTAGTACGTCATCGAAGCCCAGAGTTTGAATTCGAGCGCATCGGCGAGCGCCTGCGTGAGCAGCCCTCCGGACATGTCCGTCGGGAAATCGAGCTCGGCAAAGGTGCGTGCGGTTATCCCATAGGCGGCGTTCAGCGCCGCCACCGTGCCGTAGCGTTGCTGCAAAAAGGTCTGATAGTGTTGGCGGGCCGAGGGCGAGAAATCCGTCAGTTGATGTTTCCAGGGGTTGTCCACGAACAACCAATCCGCGTACATGCCCCAAAACTCATAACCAAGAATCGCCGGATGGTCTTTGTAGTGCCGCGCCACGGCCTGGGTAAACTCCTGGCTGGCACGCGCATAGTCTTGTGCAAAGACGCTGATCACCGGCTGTGATCCGCCCCAGATCCCGTTCGCCTTGCCTTGCAAATTCTCCATATATTCCGTGGCGACGAAGTCGGGCATTTCTTTTTCGCGGAAGCGTAGGCCGATCACCACGCGAAAGCCATGCGCCGCCGCCTGGGCGACGAGACGATCGAGCGCCGTGAACTCATAAATACCGGGCAGCGGATTGCACGCATTCCACGGGACATCGAGCACCACCGTGTTCATGCCGGTATCGCGTTGCTCGTTCATCCAGCGCTCGGCGCTGGCCTGATCCTCCCATTCATGGCCCTCATAATTGGCGACGGATTGTAAACTGGCCTGTCCGTTGAGATACTGCGCCACCTCCGTGGGGATATGCGACGGCTTGCCCTGGGGCAACGGCGTCTCGCGGCCAAAGCGGAACCGTTCCGCCGTCACCTGGTCACCCGTCGTGCCCACCACGGAGGCTTCCAGTTGATAATAGCTCATCGGCGAGAGATCGGCAGCAAGCTTCACCGGTACGTCAACGTAGTCGGCGCCGGCAAAAGTGATGGGTGATTCGTCCGTCGTCAGTATGACGCCTTGCGGGTCTTTCAGCACACAGCGCAAGCGATCGCCATCCTGAACCTCGCCACGGTAGACACGCAACAGCGGGCGCATCGCCTCCCCGCCGCGATAGACATTGCTCACGCGCCCGGGGTTCAACAGTAACGATGCCGTGAGCGGTTTGCGCGTCACGGGCAACGCTTTCGGCGTTGCCGGCACACCGCTCAAAATGTTGAGGCGGAGCGTTTTCACCTGGCGGCGTGACGCGACGCCCATTTTCGCCAACAGCTCGTCACTGTCCGGGGTGATGACGAGTTTGAGCAGATAGCTGCCCTGGTTGGCGAATGGCAGTTCGAGCCGCGCGTCTTTCCCGCTGATCACATCCTCCGGATCAAACGCCACTTGCCGTGTCCCCTCGGCGTAACACTGTGTCCCCTGCAAGTTCCACATGCCCCAGTGGATGCGATAGCTCTCTTTACCGGTGAGGAAATCCGCCAGATACACGAAGGCATGGTCGAGCCCCGTGCGTTCGGCACTGATAAACTGGTTGCCGTAGTTGAAATAGAACTGCCGATTCACGCGCGGCGCATAATCCGCCGTCACGTCCGCCAGATAGAGCTCGCCGGAACCGGCGCCCGCCGGCGTGATTTCCAGACCGGTGAATTGATAAGGCGCATTGACCGCGCCATTGCCGCGCCGCCAGACGGCCAAATCTGGATTCAAACGCGATGCCGATTTCAGCGGTTGCATGGTTTCCGTTTCAAGCGTTGCCCACATCTCCCCCCCGGAGCGCTTGGTACCATACGCGTACAACGAAGAGGCGCTCTCTACCAGCAGGCGAATATCCGCCGTGCCGCAGCACTGCACGCCGAGCGTCTGTATGTCCTCCCGCAGCGTCAGCGGAGTTTTCGCTTGCACGGTTACCGTCCCATTGGGGGGCAGGTCGCGGTAACGCAGCAGCAGTATGCCGGGCGCAACATCGCGCAGTTCGACGCTCGCATTGCCCGGCGCGGTAGCACGGAGATTGCCCGCCAGCAACGCGTCCGGCAGCACTTGCACCCGCGGGTCCGGCTTGAAAGCCGGCGGTAGCGCCAGCGCACGCGGCGCGGTACCCGGCAGGTCGGCCTTCGGTGTCACGGAGAGGGTGATGGTGAAGGATTGATCAATACCATCCTGCGGCGTGAACCCGACCCAATTTGACAGCATCACCCTTTTCGCGGCGGTGGCCGCCAGCTTCCACGCGCGCCCCGGCGTGGGCACGGCGGGACCGTCCAAACGCAAACGCACCGTAAAATCCGGTCGGGCGAAGGCCAACTGCGTCAAGTTATAGCGCAAGTCCTCCCCGCTGCGTTTTGGCGTCCCGATGACATCCGTCCACCCCTGCTCCAGTGTGCGAAAAGTGTAGCCGACGCCCGTACTCGTCATCCCGGCGTTCCAATAGGTGTCGGTCGGTAACGCAAAGTCGTACGGGAGACAACTGATCTTTTGCGGGTGATTCGGCACGATACGGCATTGGCAATATATCGTTGCCGTCAAGCCCGTAATGGTGACAAGGGTCAGCATGCGGGATTGCCCCGGGATATCTTCGAGGAAGGCCTGCATCACCTTGCCGTCACGTTCCGCGCGCTCGCTCCGCATGGGCTGCCCCATGCCGGTGACACGAATGCCATGCCACCCCCCGTCGGTAGAGATAAAGACGGGATTCGCACACGGCGTCGTGCCGCTGTTTTGTTGGCTCACCAACAGCGGTGTCCCCTGGTAGAGCAGCGTAAAATTGCCATTACGTCCGGCTTGCAGCGTCAGCCCGCCATCCGGAGCCTGCGCCCATGACGGCACACAACACAGTACGCACACGAGCAAGCTAATAGATGTAGCAAGATGTCTCATCAGATGGTCCCTTCCAGAGGAAACGCCGAAGTTGGCCCTCTCCCATTTGCACGGGAGAGGGCAGCGAATTTCGCGGAGAGTTGGCGGTCAAAGATGCTTAGGTCACTGAGGTGCAAGCCGTTCCTGCGTCATGCGCGTGCCAGTAGCATCTCTGCAGCCAATCATCTTACTCTCTTAACGAGCAAGCGCCGTAATTTCTGCGGTATTGAGGATTCGCTTATAGACCCGCAGATCACAGAACGAGGCGGTATTCTCGTATTGCATCCACCAGCCCCAATGCGGCCCGATGCGCAGGTCGTTGTTGTTTGCGCCAATCGGCTCCATGGGGTTAAACCCGGCGCCTGACGCGCCGCTCTTGGCGAGTTTCCCATCAATATACATGGCGCACGTGGCCGGATACGCGGTATTATTCCACGTCACCGCAATGTGATGCCACGTTTTCGTCGTGAGGGCATCACTCCTCACGGCATTTACATTTCCTAATTTCGGATCGAAATAGGCGTCGGCTTCCACGGTTTTGCCGTAGCCGACGAAACACCAACCGCCTGCACGAAAGTCGGTCGTATTCGCATCAAAGATACAGCCGTTCGACACGATATAACTTTTGTCATAGCCGTTATCGTCATCCATGCGATACCAAAACGCGACGCTCAACGTGGCCAAGGGCTTGGCCATGCACCCCCCACCCGCGGGCGGTGAATAGCGAAAAGAGCCGGCGCCGTTATTGCCGTGATAAAAGAGCGAGAGCGCCTTTCGTCCCGGCGGGCCATCGGTGGTGGCGTATTGCGTCGTGATGTTGCTCGTCACCAGGGTATACGGCTCATTCCCGGACGCGGTTAAATCGTTGGCACCATGCAGTCCGAGGGCCACATCCGCACCCCAGACCCCGCGATCATCGGTGATGGCCACATGGCCATCGACGTAGGCGGCGATCAACTTGTCGTTGTGGGGCGTCACATTGGAGAATGTGCCGGCCGGCGCATGGCTATCCGCGGTCAACACCACGCCGACCGGATTCGTCAGATCTGCTAACGCCACCCCACTCAGCGTGCTGTCGTAGCCATAATCCGAGATAAATGCCGGCGTCTTTTCCCGCGAGGCGCAGTGCAGAAATTTCGCGCTGGCCGCAACGCCGATGGCGTCAAGCCAGGCCAGCGTGTCACCGGCATCATACTGGTTGTTGCCATTGACATCGCCCGTGCTGGTAAATGCCAGCGGCAATTTTTCGTCATTTTCTTGCGAATACATTTGCACGCTTAATGCCAGTTGCTTCTGATTGCTCGTGCATTGGGCCTGTCGGGCCTTTTCACGCGCTTTCCCGAAGACCGGGAAGAGGATGGCAGCGAGGATCGCAATAATGGCGATCACTACAAGTAGTTCAATCAGGGTGAATCCCCCTCGTCGGAACTCCCACTGAGCGGATAAATTCATCATTTCCCTCCTTATAACCTTGGAGCGAGAGTAATTGCACAGCTCCGGAATCGATTGCGAAAGCATATTAACATGCGACTGTTCCGCTGTCAATCCCACGGATCGATTATTTCTCACGTTGTCTTGCCTGGAGAATACCACCCCACCCCTGAATGAGCAGGCCCCATTTACAGGTGTCACGGAAAGTACTATGCTAACTAACGGAAACGATTCCGAATCCCGTAAATCGTTCCGTACTTTATCGGCGTTGGTAGCGAATCGCATGACACACACGGACAAACCGATTATCACCTTAGAGGATATTGCGCAACGCGTGGGCGCCAGCCGTTCGACGGTGTGCCGCGCGCTCACGGGCAACGGAGAGATTAGCGCTGCGACCGCAGCACGCATTAAAGCGGTGGCCCTGGAAATGGGTTATAATCCCGTATTCCACGAAGCGGCGCGCCGTCTCGTGTTGCGACGCCAGGGCAAAGCCGTGGTGAATCACACCATTGCCGGTGTCTTCCCCTCGTATTTTCAAGACACGCCCCTCTTCCTGAACATTTTCCAGGGAGTCATCGATGCCCTGGCCACCGCCGGCTATGTCTTCATGCTTGCCTTTGCGGATGAAACCGACCGCCGGCACGTGCAGTTCCCCACCCCGCCCAGTTTCAGCCGCGGCGAGATCGATGGCCTCATTGCCGTCTCGTACTATGATTTTGCCCCACTCATTCATGATTTGCGGCAGAACCCCGGTTTTGCGACACGCCCGATCGTCACCTTCTTAAACCCGACGCCCGGGTGTTCCTGCGTCCTCTCGGATGAATACCTGGGTGGCTACCAGGCGATACAGCATTTGCTCGAACTCGGGCACCGCCATATCCTGCATTCCGTCATCCCGGAGACCGACCACCTCGTCCGGCGCTTGGCCGGTTGCCGGCAGGCAATGCAGGATGCCGGTCTCGATCCGGCGCACTATCTGCATGAATTCACCATCGGCATTGATTGGAACAAGCCATATCAGGCTACCGGACCAGCGCACGGGATTACCTTGCCCGCCAGCGTGCATCCCATGATTCTGCGCTTGATCGGGACGTTGCGCGCGCATCCCGACATCACCGCGTACTTCGTGGGGAATGACTTTGCGGCGGTGGTCATCTGGCAGGCGTTGGCGCAGGCAGGATGGCGCATACCGGACGACCTGAGTATCCTCGGGTATGACGATTGCTATCCCGATGAACTCCCCGGCCCGCGCCTGCCGCTGTCCACCATCCGCATGCCACGCCGTGAGATGGGTCGTATGGCGGCCACGCTCATCATGGAGATCCTCGCGCGTCAAGATGACAGCGCCGTACCGACCACCCGGCAGCGCATAGTCGAGACGGAACTGGTGCTGCGCGCCTCGACCGCACCCCCCGGATCGACCACCCCGATGTCGTGAACGCGGTCAATGGCTGAGCGAGGGATGCCCGACAAAGCGCTCGCGCGTACCCGTTCTGCGGTAAGAGCCAACATTTGTGCGAGAGCGACTTCCCCGTTGCGCGCTGCGCCGAGTGCGCTTCCCTTGCCACGCACAGGGCAATCGGGTACAATTTGACACATGGAGGAAGCGCCGGACGGGCGCGTGTTGACATCCCCTACACACCCCGATTGGCGCCACACATACACTCATGCAAATAGCTGATGTTATTGTTATCGGCGGCGGCATTACCGGGCTCGGTCTCGCCCGTGAGCTCGCCGGCCGTGGCTTATCCGTCACACTACTGGACCGCACCCAACCGGGACGCGAAGCCTCCTGGGCCTCCGCCGGGATGCTTGCTCCGCAGGGAGAATTGAGCGAAGGGTCCTTTCTTCAACTCTGCCTGGAGAGTAATCGTCTCTACCCCGAATTTCGCGCCGCCGTCGAGGAAGAAACCGGCATTCGCTGCTATCACCGCGAAGCAGCCACGCTGGCGCTGGCGCTTACCGACGAGGACGAGACGGAATTCCGCCACACCTACGAGCGCCAACGCGCCGACGGCCTGCAAGTCGAATGGCTGAACGGCGACGAAGCGCGCAAGATTGAACCGGCATTGAGCGACAAGGTGCGCGGCGGCATGTACCTGCCCGGCGACCGCCATATCGAGAACCGCTTGCTGGTCCCGGCGTTGGAGCAGTCCTGCCGCATGCGCGGCGTGGAGATCGTCGACGGCGCGCTGGTGACGAAGATCCTCACCGAGGGCGGACGCGCGGTCGGCGTAGATACCATTCTCGGTCCCCGTTACGGCCGTACCATCGTCAACGCCGCCGGGTCCTGGGCCGCCGCCATCGACGTGCCCAATGACTCGCTACGCCCGCCGGTCTTCCCGGTGCGTGGGCAGATGCTCGCCATCACGCTGCCGCGTCCCGATTTCCTCTCGCGCGCCGTGCGTTCGCGCCGCAGTTACCTGGTGCCGCGCCATGACAACCGCCTCTTTTTGGGCGCGACCATGGAGCAGGTGGGCTTTGACAAGCGCAACACCGTGTGGGGGCTGAACAAATTGCTCTCCGGCGCGCTGGAACTCTTTCCCGAATTGGAAGTGGGCACCGTGCAGGAAGTCTGGTCCGGCTTGCGCCCCGGCAGCGCGGACAACCACCCGGTGCTCGGCCTGACGAGCCTGCCCGGCTACGTGCTGGCGACCGGCCTCTTCCGCAACGGCCTGCTGCTCGCCCCGGTGATGGCGCAGACGCTCGCTGACGTGGTTACCACGGGTGAGACGCCCGCGCTCATCGCGCCCTTCAACATCGCGCGCTTTGCCGCCGGCGTGCTCGCCGCCGGACGTATCCCAGGAGCCTGACGCATGGACATTATCGTAAATGGAGAGGCGAAGACCGTGGCGGACGGCCTGACGGTCGCGCAATTGCTGGAGCAATGGCAAATTCCCACCGGCGGCACCGCCGTGGCGCGGAATGACACCGTGATGCGCAAAGCCAGCTATGCCGACACCGTCCTTGCCGCGGGCGACCGCATTGAAATTATCCGCGCCGTGGCGGGCGGATAAGAAGGGCTCGCGCATATTTCTGTGTGAGACCGAAGAGAAAGGAACCGCAATGTCATCACAGTGGAAGATCGGCGAGCGTACCTTTACCTCGCGCTTGTTGGTCGGCACGGCCAAATATCCCACGCCGGAGATCATGGCGCAGGCCATTGAAGCCAGCGGCGCGGAGATCGTCACCGTGGCCATTCGCCGCATGGAGCCGGGCAAGCCCGAGCACTCCTACGTCTACGAATATATCAAGGCGCACAACCTGACCATCATGCCCAACACCGCCGGGTGCTACACGGTGAAAGACGCCGTGCTCACCGCGCAGTTGGGGCGCGAGGCGTTGGAGACCGACCTGGTGAAGCTGGAAGTCATCGGCGACGAGAAGACCCTCTTCCCCGATAACGAAGGCCTGCTGGAAGCGGCGAAGATTCTCGTGGCCGAGGGCTTCACCGTCATGCCCTACTGCATCGACGACCCCATCGTCTGCCGCAAACTGGAAGACCTGGGCTGCGCCGCCGTCATGCCACTCGCCGCGCCCATCGGCTCCGGCCTCGGCGTACGCAACCCGTACAACCTGCGCATCATCGTCGAACACGCGCACATTCCCGTGCTGCTCGACGCCGGGGTGGGCACCGCCTCCGACGCCACCTTCGCCATGGAACTCGGCGTGGACGCCCTGCTCATGCAGACCGCCATCGCCCAGGCGCAGGACCCGGTCAAAATGGCCACCGCCATGCGCCTCGGCACCGAAGCCGGCCGCCTCGCCCTCGAAGCGGGCCGCATCCCGAAAAAGCTCTACGCCACCGCCAGCAGCCCCATGAGCGACCTCATCAGCGTCGGGCGGTAATGGCCCTCACCCCACCCCTCTCCCACTTTAGTTCCTTACCAGTCATATTCGACACAGCTTGTGTCGAATATGACTGGTAAGGAACGTATAAAAACCAAGAATCTAACGCGGCCCACATCCGCAGCTACCTACCAGGAAGACGAGCGTTGTGTAGATAACACTGGTAACTTTTTGGTTCCGGTTAGGCCGGGTTAGGGAGAGGGGACGGCAGAGATTGCGAATTTTTGCGCCAACGCGCCCCCCAATCCCCGCCCGCCCGGTTGACGCCGACCGCCGTCCTTGCTACAATCTACACGCTTCACCTGCCGGTGTGGCGGAATGGCAGACGCAGTAGACTCAAAATCTACCGAGGGTAACCTCGTGGGGGTTCGACTCCCTTCACCGGCACCAATTTACCTCAACAGCCTTCAGTCGATGCAACGCAAGCGGGTTCCAGGAAAAACGGACGTCTGCCAGCGCAGTGTTACGCCTACGAAAACACGCTAGAGCTCAGGGATGACCTGCAAAAGCGCTGTGGCTCCAGCACCGTCTGGAAGCCGACCGCAGTCGCGCTCAGCTTGCGGAGGCACAGCGCCGTAGATGCCTTCAGCGATACCGGCGCGCGACTCCGGGCCTGTGGCCCGGCATCGGCGCATAAGAAAACACCCGATTTACGGAAAGCGTTTGGGACTGTCCTCGCACTTGGCGCCCGTTTGGCGAGGATGCGCCCGCTGCACGCCGAGTGCCCATGCTATCTCTGATGCCCGGTGCTGGACTGTCCCCTGGAGAGCACTGGGGAATGAGCCACTCTGATGCATAGCATGTAATAGGTTGGCGCACCGATGGCTACACCCCACCAGCAACAGCACTCCGTGATCGACCTGGCGCAAACCCTGCACACTACGGCGCTCGATTACCTGCACGCCACCCCGACTTTACCCTACAAGATGCACGAGCGGGGGCACGCGTCGTGGAAACTGATATGGCCTACCTTGCCGAGAGGCGTATCCGCAATACCAAGGCCAAGCGTTGAGGTGATTCCCTACTTTTCCCTCGAGCCCGAACAAGCTCGAACGTAAGAACAGAACCACCACCGATTCCGGCGATCTATTTATTGACCACGTCTACAGGATTAATTACCGATCTAGCGAATACTCGCTCATAGAGCCGCTTGTATAGGGTACAAGGAGGAAGGCATAGCCATGAATCAGACTATAAAAACTGCCGCGTTCTTGCTGGCGGCGATGGGAATGGGCTACCTGGGGGGCCTGTTAAGCCAAGTGAACCATCCAGCTTCGGCGGCGGCACCGACAGCGACGGGGGTGCAGGACGTTGTGCGAGCAAAACAGTTCGTATTGGTGAATGAGATGGGGAAGACACGCGGAACGTTTCAGTTGGCGACGGATGGTAGTCCGGTCTTGGAGTTGCTCGACACTGCCGGAAAATCACGTGGAACGTTTAAGGTGACTGCGGATGGTCATCCGACCTTGTGCCTGAATGATGCTGCCGGGAAAACACGCGGAGCGTTTCAGGTGGATGCGGATGGGCATCCGGTCTTGGCGTTGCTTGATGCTGCCGGGGACACACGTGCTTCGTTTGGGCTTGAAGAGAATAATAGTCCGGGCTTGCGCTTTCGCGATGCTGCCGGGAAAACACGCGCAGGGTTTGCACTTTTGCCTGATGGGCATCCAGGCTTGGCATTGTTCGATGCCGCCGGGAAGCCACGCGGCATATTTGCGCTGGGTAGAGATGACAGTCCGTTTTTGGACTTGTCCGATGCTGCAGGAGAGACACGCGGAGCGTTTAGGCTGGGGATTAACGGTAATCCGTCCCTGCAATTTCATGATGCTACCGGGCAGGTGACGCAATCATTGCCCAAGTAGCTGTGAGTCCGCGAGCTTGCGAGCAAGGCATGGGGCCCCGTGGTGGCGTATGGCGTCCCAAGTGAGGTAAGGTTATCCGTCAGCGCGAACACAAGTAAACCCAAGAGCGGTGGGGCATCTTTTCATGGTCGCTTTTGCGCGCATCGAGGGCGACCGTCACCTTCGGCAGTTTGCAACGGCAACGAAGAGAAGAGTTACCCGAGTTTTTCGACGCCATCAACTTGGTAGGGCGTTTCTTTGCAGCGTTAGTTAGGACGAAAATTCCCACACTCAGAAAGTCCACGTTCAAGTTGGCATGGGCGGGAACGCTATATGGATGGAATTGATGCAATGTACCCTCTCTTATCATTGGGATATTATGGTGGATCACGGAGTACTAATCCGTTAGTTGACTTAATACATATAGTTATAACTGTCTGTGTAATAGTCGCTTTGATTCGTTGGTGGCGGAACAATACGCGTCTGTGGTAACCCGTTAGGTGCCTGCTGATGAGTCCGGGCCTTGTGCGTGGGTATACCTGACCACCAGCGGACAGCTCATCCTCTTTTGCCAATGCTTCGCTATGCACACCGGCAGGAAGCGAGCGACCAGACAGTGGGAGCGGGCATGGACTCCCGTGGAGAGACACTGCCGTACTGGATAAGCTGATCGGTGGTTGACCTGGGCGCGCTCGGTGGTGACTTGCGGCGAATGACAGCCTGCTGCACGCTGCACCTAACGGTGTGGCGGCATGGCATGAGTAATGTGACTACCTATAAAATTCCACATGACTCATACCTTTCCAGGCACATCGGTGAATCCACCGTGGCGCTATTGACCAAAGTCGATACTGGAAACGCAGCCATTTGCTCCGGTGGAAGAGGCAGTAGCAGGTGCTCCAGCTCTTTCGGCGCGCACTCTGCGGGAGCCAGCCATTCTTTATAATCGGATGGTTGAAGGATCACCGGCATGCGTTGGTGGTAAGGCGCGACGAATTCGTTGGCGCTGGTAGTGATAATCGTGCAGGAATAGATTTCACTGCCATCGGGTGAGTGCCAAACGTCCCAGAGTCCGGCAAAGGCGAAGAGGCGCTGTGGGTGCAGGTGGAATGCCATCGGGATCTTCGCACGCTGGCTGCGGGGTTGATACCATTCGTAGAAGCCGTCGGCCAAGATCAAACAACGGCGGCGGCGGTACGCGGTACGGTAGCTCGGTTTTTCTGCCAATGTTTCCGCCCGCGCATTGATGAGCCGATTGCCGATTCCAGGATCTTTCGCCCATGAAGGCACCAGGCCCCACACGAAATGGTCGAGTCGGTTCTTTCCGGTGTTGGCGATGACCGCCACGGGCTGGCTCGGCGCAATATTGTAACGCGGGCCCAGCTCATGCGGAATGACGAGTTGCGGAAAGCTTGCCCGCACCGCATCACTATCACTATAGAAATAGAAGCGTCCGCACATTAGATACCTACTTCCACAGATGCATGCCGCTGTGAGGGTACGACCGGGCTGCTGTTCCTGCCGGGTGGAGCGACAGGAACAGCAAGCCCCGCTTCCGTTTCTTCTCAACTATTCAATTATTGGCAACGGCTGCGCGCTGAGGCGCGTCGGGTCGAACGAGCCCTGGATGAAGGGGCGCAGGCGCACGGTGAAGGTGACCGGCTCCGGCATGAACAGGTATTGCGGCAAGGGGCCGGGGCCACAGCTATTGCTGCCGAGCCCGCCGTGCCGGTAGTCGAGGTGGAGGATCGTCGCGTTGCGGCGCACCAGTTCGTAGGTATGGCGCGCGGCGGTGAAGTCCTCCGGGGTGTAATGGTGCACGCTGACGTTGAGCGTCGGTCCGCCGATGGCCAGCAGGCCCAGACCCTGCGCGTCGGTGACGGCGGCCCAGCGCACGCCCGTCTTGTTGCCGTTCTCCTGCGGCATAATGAAGGGCACGTACTGGTCTTGCACGCTGCCCTGGTAGATGCCGAGGCGCGCGCTCTGTTTCATGTCGTCATAGTTCTCGTGCGGCCCCAGGCCATACCAGGCGAACTGGTCATACGTGCCGGGCAGGTGCAGTTGCAGGCCGAGACGCGGCAACTGCGGCAGGTTCTTTGCCAACGGCGTCACCGTCGTCTCCAGCGTCACATCGCCGCTGCCGTAGCAGGTGTAGCGATAGCTGCAGGCGAAGCGCGGCGTGAGGAAGTAGCCGCCCAACACTTCGCGCACCTCGATCTGCACCGTCTGCGGCGTGACGGCGCACACGCGCACGGATTCCACACGCGGCACCAGCCGGTCATACCCCGCCTCGCGCCAGCTTTTGCTGACATACATGTCGTTATCGGTGGGGGCGTGCCAAACGTTCACCTTCGGCCCGCGCGTGAGCAGCGCTTGCCCCTGATACTGCCAGTCGCAAATCACACCCCGGTGCGTGTCGAATACCAGCGAGAACGCCTCGCCGGTGACGGTGATCGCCCCGGCGCACTCCGCCACCGTCAGCGGCGGCATCGCGGTGAGCGCGAGTTCCGGCACGACAGGCACCGTGACCGGCACGGGGAACTGCGCCCAGGCCACTTCATGCCCGCGCGACGCCCACAACGTATCACCGGCCAGCGTGAAGTGGAGTTCCAGCCAGTAACTGGCCCCCGGCACGGCAACCGGCTGTCCAAAGGGGACGGTCAGTTCCGTCGTCTGCCCGGCGGGCAGGTCCAATGCCGGCAGACTGCCCTGCGCCAGCAACACGCCGTCGCGCAAGAAGCGCCAGCTAATATCCAGATGGCTGAGCGAGGAGATGTCATAGCGGTTGGTGACCTTGACCGTTCCGGCAGCCAGATCGAGCGACTCCACCTGTACCGGTTCGATGATCTTCTTGTACTCAAGCAAGCCCGGATGCGGGCCACGATCGGGGAAGACGAGGCCGTCGATACAGAAGTTGCCATCGTTCGGCTGGTCGCCGAAATCGCCGCCGTAGGCGAACCACTCCTCGCCGCTCGCGGTGTGCTGGCGAATGCCGTGGTCGGTCCATTCCCACACGCAGCCGCCGAGCAGGCGCGGATATTTGTAAATCGCTTCCCAATATTCCTTCAGTCCGCCGGGGCCGTTGCCCATGGCGTGCGCGTACTCGCACATAAAGAACGGGCGCGGGTCGTCGCGTTCTCCCTCCGCGATCACTTTCTCCAGGCTGGGGTACATCATGCTCTTCATGTCAGTGAGCGGCGAGTCTTCATACTCGGGATAGGCGGTCATGCCCTCGTAGTGAATGAGTCGGCTGGGGTCGGCCTGACGAATCCACTCAATCATGGCGATGTGGTTTGCGCCAAAACCCGACTCGTTGCCCAGCGACCAGATGAGGATGGCGGGATGGTTCTTATCGCGCTCCACCATGCGCTCCGCGCGGTCCAGGTAGGCGGCGCGCCACTCCGGCAGATGCGACAGCGTGGCGACATCACCGTCTTCATGGCAGAAACCGTGCGTCTCCAGGTCCGCCTCGTCCACCACGTACAGGCCGTATTCATCGCACAGGTCGAGCCAGTATGGGTCATTGGGATAATGCGACGTGCGCACCGTGTTGATATTGTGCGCCTTCATGAGCACGATATCTTGCAGCATGGACGCGCGCGACACGGCGTGACCCAGGTCGGGGTGCGAGTCGTGACGATTGACGCCCTTCAAGGTGATTGGCGTGCCGTTGAGGAAGACGCGCCCGTCGCGCATGACGACTTCGCGGAAGCCCACGGCCACACGCTGTACTTCCAGCACGCGGCCCGCGGCGTCGCGCAACACGAGCAGCAGCGTGTAGAGGTTCGGCTCTTCCGCCGACCACTGGGCCGGGGCGGCCACCGTCCACGCCGCCGTGACGGTCGTCTCGCCCTCCGGGCCGAGTTGCAGTTCGTCCGCCAGCGTTTGCTCGATGATGATCTGTCCCTGCGCATCAACGAGTTGCCCACTGATCGAGGCGACCGCCTGTGCGGACCCGGCATAGTTCTTCAGCGCCAATTGCATATCGAGCGTGGCGTCGCGGTACTGCGCATCGAAGGTGGTGCGCACGCGCGTATCGCGCAGGTGGAGGCGCGGCGTCGCAGTCAGGTAGACATCGCGAAAGATGCCGCTCAAGCGCCACATGTCCTGATCTTCCAGATAACTCGCATCCGACCACTGGAACACCTGCACCGCCACCACGTTCTCGCCCGTCTGCACATAGCGGGTGATATCGAACTCCGAGGGCATATGGCTGCCCTGGCTATAGCCCACCTGTTGGCCGTTCACCCACAAGTAAAATGCGGAATCCACGCCTTCAAAGGTGAGGAAGATCTGTCGGTCCGTCCAGGAGGCCGGTATCGTGAAGGTACGCCGATAGCTGCCCACCGGGTTATCGTTCGGCACATGCGGCGGGTCCACCGGATACGGGTAGCGCACGTTGGTATAATTTGGCCGGCCATAGCCCTGCATCTGCCAGTTGCCCGGCACGACAATGCGATCCCAACCGTCCGCGTTGTACGCGGGTGCAAAGAAATCCGCCGGCGCGGCAGCGGGCGACTCCGCATAACAGAACTGCCATTGCCCGTTTAAGAGCGCAAAATACGGAGAAGCCCCGCGCTCGTTCGCCAGCGCGCTATCCCGGTCAGCGTACGGCACCAGCGTGACATGCGCCGCTTCGCGATGGCGCGACAGCAACTGCGGGTTTTCCCAGTCATGAACTTCCGTCGTGTGCGATTGCATCGAGTGATCTCCTACACGGTATGCCGCATCTGGGCGCGGTGTACGACGCCCCGGCCAGCCGCCGCATTATAGCACGCTTCACAAGCGGTTGGCTCCCCGTCATCTGAAATCTGCCAAAAAATGCGCAGCCGAGTGCGCAGGTTGCGCGCTGGGCAGAACCATCTTCTTGGCCTCTTTTTGGCTCCGAAGGAGCCCGCAGCCACTAGCCACGGGTGGAGCAACGCGCAACCCGTGGACCATATCCGCCCATGATGCCCAGCCCTGAAAGGGCGACAGCCGTTTCTGCTGTCGCCCCTCGCGGGGCTGACTGATCTTTCCCTATGGTAATCCACCAGTTGCGCTGCGCTCCACTGGTGGCTAGTGGCTGCGAGCCCTTTCAGGGCTGGGGGAAGGGACGGCGGGACTCGCTGCGGCTCGAACCCTTCCAAACGGTGCTGTAGCCCCACCGCTTCTGCAGCGCATCCCCGTTCTCTTCCATAGCGGACGGGATCTCCGATCTTGTTATCGCCCACAGTAGGACAAACAGCGCCGCATGAAGAAAGATGAATTTATACCAGATTATCCTACCACCCTGGAGAGTTCACATGACGCAATTTACTGAATACTACTCCTTTGACGATGTCGCGCGTGAAGTGCGTTTCTTGCGTTCCGATCCCCCGACGCCCTGGATGAATTATCTGTCCAATGGGAATTTTCATGTCATGCTCAGCCAGGCGGGCGGGGGCATGGTCTGGTATAAATCGCCGCAAATCTGGCGTTTGACCCGTTACCGGTTCTACAACCTGCCCATGGACCGCCCCGGCCCCTATCTCTACCTGCGCGACGCGGAGACGGGCGCGCATTGGTCGGTCAACGGCGAGCCGTGCCCCGAGCGTCCCGACGCCTGGTCATCCGCCCACGGCCTGGGCTACACGCGTTTTGACTGCGCCCACCAGGGCATCGCCGCGCACGCCACCTATTTCGTGCCGCCCACCGCCGACGTGCTCGTCTGGCGCATCACCGTGCGCAATACCGGCACCCGCGCGCGCAAGATCGACCTCTTTGGCTATGTGGAATTCAGCTTAATGGAGTACCTGCGCGAGGTGCAGTGGCAATGCTACGTGAAGCACCAGCTCGCCGTGCGCCATCACGCCGCGTGCGACAGCATCATCTACCGCTATGGCGCGGACAACCAGCTCAAACCGGAGGAGACGCCGCAGGTCTACTTCGCGGCCAATCGCCCGCTCACCGGCTGGGATTGCAACCGCGACGTCTTCATCGGCCCCTATCGCTCGGAAGAAAATCCGCTCGGGCTGGAGCGCGGCTGCCAGGGCAGCAATATTCTCGGTGGTGACGGTTGCGGCGCGCTGCAATGCACGCTCGACCTTGCCCCCGGTGAAGAGCAGGAAGTGATCTTCTTCCTCGGCACCGCCGCGTCACCGGATGACGCCGCGACGCGACTCGCCGCGCTGCGCGCGCCGGGCGCGGTCGATGCGCACTGGGCGGCGCTGGGCGAACTCTGGCAGGGTCGCCTGCGCACCTTCCAGGCCACCTTGCCCGACGCCGACGCGGCGCGCATGGTCAACACCTGGAATCCCTACCAGGTCGAGCGCAACTTCCTCTTCTCGCGCAGTATCTCCTACTACGCCACCGGCTTCCGCGGCGTCGGCTTCCGCGACACTGCGCAAGATATCGTCGCCTACCTGCAACTCGACCCGCTCGCCGCGCGCGCGAAGATTCACGAATTGCTCGCGCAGCAGGAACAGAATGGCTTCTGCTACCACACCTGCTATCCCGTGGAGGGCTTCACCACCGAGAAGAAAGAGTACTCCGACGACCACCTCTGGCCGTTGCTCACCGTGTGGAGCTGGATCGCGGAAACCGGTGATGCGGGGATTCTCGATGACGTGGTGCCCTACTTCGACGGCGGCGAAGGCACCATCTACGAGCACCTCTGCCGCAGCGTGGCGTTTTCCCAAGCGCGCATGGGCGAGCACGGCATCCCGCTTATGCTCGCCGCCGACTGGAACGACGCCATGTCGCGCGTCTGCCGCGAGGGCAAAGGGGAGAGTTTCTGGACGGCCATGCAACTGGGCGTCGTACTGCCAAAACTCGCGGAACTGGCGACACGGCGCGGCGACACGGCGACGGCCACGCTCTGCGCCGACTATAAGCGGGAACTCACGGACGTCATTAACGACATCGGCTGGGATGGCGCCTGGTACCGCCGCGCCACCATGGATGACGGCTTGATGCTCGGCACCAAAGAGGCGCGCCAGGCGCAGATCTTCCTCAATACGCAGACGTGGTCCGTGCTTTCTGGCATGGGCACGCCCGAGCGCCAGCGGCAGGCCATGGACTCTGTGGCGGAACTGCTCGACACGCCGCTCGGCATCAAGAAGGTACACCCGGCGGTCACCGACTACCCCACCCCGGAAGCGCCGCTCTTTGCCTATAACCCGGGGCTGGGCGAAAATGCCGCCATCTTCTGCCATGCCAACACCTGGGCGGTCATCGCGGAATGCCTACTCGGCCGTCCCGAGCGCGCCTGGAAATACTACCACCAGCTCATCCCGCACATCGCGCTGCAAACCGCCGGCATTGAACAGTACATGGGCGAGCCCTACGCCTACGCGAGCAACCTCTTTGGCCCGGACTCCGACCGCTTCGGGCTGGCGAACGTCACCTGGCTCACCGGCACCGCCGCCTGGATGTACCTGGCCATTACGCAGTACGTACTGGGCATCCGTCCGGAACTCGACGGCCTGCGCGTCGCCCCCTGCCTGCCGCCTGACTGGCCGGGCGCTACCATCACGCGCGTCTTCCGTGGCTGCGAATACACCATCGATATCGTCAATCACGGTGGCAGCGCCGTGACTCTGACCGTAGACGGAGAAGCGCTCGACGGCACGCTCATCCCGCACCAGCCCGGCCGCGCAACGTGCGCCGTACGCGCCACACTTGGCGTGACAATTCCAGTATGATAGTTGGGGTGAGGGCGCACGGGCGTCAACGCCCGTGCAAACATCATCTCGTTCAGCCTCTCCGCTACAAAACGGAGGGGCTAATAATAAGGAGTTCACCATGCGCCAGACCCTCACTGGTATGCTATTGCTGATCGCGCTCATCATCATCACCCTGTGCGCAGGGTGCGGTGGAGGAGGCGGTGGGACGTCGCAAGGCGTCACGGTCAGCGGCACGGTCAACTCCACGGCTGGCGGTGGGCTCTCCGGCGTGACGGTTTTACTCATGCAAAATACTCTCATCGCCGGACAAACATTGACGGATGTCAATGGCACGTTCGCGATACGCAATATCTCACCCGGTACCTACCTACCGGTTGTACGCACCTTGAATGTCGTGACGCCCGTCGATGTCGTCCTCCCCATGGTAACGGTAACGAGCAGCAATATCACGTTGCCCCAGCCCATTTTAGTGCCCACCACGACCGATTTGCAAAGCGTCACGCCCTCGTCCACCTTGGGCACCCTGGTCGTGTTCGCGCGTGACCAGAACGGGCTGCCGATACCCGCGACGTTACAAGTGTCCGGCGTCGGCACTATCGGACTCAGCCAGTCTCCGATAGTGGTGAACAATATCCCGGTGACGAGCTCACACGATGTGCTCGTGCTCGCGAATAGCCAATCCCGCACCTTTCTGGGCGTGCCCTTTGCCGCGAACACGATCACGGTACTTAATGCCGTGTTCACCGGTCCGATAGACCGCTTCACGGTACAGGGCAACGTCACGAATACCCTGGGGGGTACCCTCTCCGGCAGCACGGTCCTGCTCTTCAGTAACGGTACACAAATCGCGCAGACCACCACCGGCATCAGTGGCAATTTCACCTTCGCGAATCTGTCGCCCGGTACGTATACACTGCAGGTACCGGCACTCGTGAGTGGCATGCCGGTGCGCGTGGCGTCCATACCGTTCACCCTTAGCTCTGCCGATGTCATCGCCCCACCGTTGGTCGTCCCCGTCGCCACGGATCTCCTTAATTTCGGCGCCCCGGTCAATGGCGCGCTGCTCGTCTTTGTCCGCGACGAGATCGGTCAGTTCGTCCTGGCGACCGTGCAAATACCCGGCGTCACCACCCCCGTGACCACTTCGGCCCCGGTGGAGGTAATGACTGTGCCCGCGGGAACGCGAACGGTCACGGTCACGGTTAACGGCATCCCCGCTATCCAGGTGCCCTTCGTCCCCTTCCTCAACGGCGTCATTACCGTGCTGAATGTACCGGTGACGGGCGTCTGAGCGCGCTTATTGTTCTTGCAGGAATGGGAAACTCCCCCTTGAGGCGGTACGGATCTCTTCGGTGTAGCGCGCGCCCCATACGCACTAATCTATCGCGAATAAGGCGCTTTGCTAATCATTCCAGTTTGTCCGTGAGTACGCATGAAGTTGTGCATAAATACAACCTGGCAATGCGCCGGTATTTCACGGAGAAGGCAACGCTTTGAACGCGTTAGATTAGTGCGTATGAGCGCGCGCCCGCTGTAGCGCGCCTGTGGTGCCACCGTATCCGTGCGGCGGAACGGGAACCGGGTACCAACTTGGGAACGCTCCATCGCTCTCGCGAGCACGGGTCGGCAGGCAGAACAAGCGCGCCACAGCGGGCGCGCGCTACGCCGAGGATAGGGCCGATTGGGGGACTGTCCTCGCCCTTGATGCCCGTTGGCGGAACCGACGCCGTGCCCAGGGTTAGCCGACCTGTGGGCATCCGCGCCGCTGCTGGACTGTCCCCTCTGGTAGGACGCTCCACCGGGGACAGTCCAGCAGCGGGCACCAAAGACAGCCCGGATACGGTATACCCTACCGGGCGCATCCTGGCCGGACGGGCGCCAAGAGCGAGGACAGTCCCAGACGCTCCGTCGCCCCGCTTCCATTCTTACGC
>DASXVL010000692.1:0-6315 GCA_036504255.1 Armatimonadota bacterium
ATGCACGGTGTCGCCGGGGTTGGCGGCATTGGCCGCCCGCGTGATGGTGCGGAACGGACCGCTATTCGCGCCGGTCACCGTCTTACTGACGCCGTCGAAGGTGTCGTTGCCGACGGTATTGTCTACATAATAATCCGCCGCCACGACCGGCAAGCTGAATAGCATACAGAGTACGAGCAAAGCATAATATTTCATCAAAATCTTTCCTTTCACAGGTTACTGCGCCCCACCGAAGGTGGAGGTATAGGCGGCCATCGCCTGGCTCCCGTAGTAATTTTCCGCGTAGGCCGAAGTCTGCACCGGCGCGACCAGACAGTCACCGGTAAACTCGGCCGCGCGCATCGTCACGCATTCCCCCTGCCGCAAGTCGATCTCCACCGTGCCGTCGTCTGCGCCACGCAGCGTCATCTCGCGCTCGGCGATGATCGTCCACGGTTGCGGCAAATCGATGTGCACGCGGCAGGGTTCGCCCGCCAGGCTTTCAATGCGCACCCATTGCGTCTTGCCCTGGGTGCGGACGGCGCTGACCAGGAACGCGCCCTCGGCGCGCAAGTGATAAAACGACGCCTGCTCCCAGGTGGTGGGCACGGCGGGGAAGATGCGGAGCACCCCACCCCAACTCTGCAGCAGCATTTCGTGCAGCACCTGCGCCGCGCTGAGCGGTGTTTCAAGACAGGGGAAACAATCCGCCTCGACGTACAGGGTGGAGGGCTGGACATAATCATCCAGTAATTTGTTCAGGTAGCGCAGCGCCTCATCCGGTCGCTCCATGACCAAGGACATCGCCGCCGCACCGGTCAACGAGAAGCCGGTCAGGATTTCCTCGGGGCGCTTGGCGCTCGCTTCACAGTCGATCCAATGCGCCACCGAGCGTGCGATCAGTTCACGATTCTCCACACGTTCCCACGCGAGCAGACGCAAGGGATAGATCATCAACAGATGCGAATAGTGCCGATGCGAGACGCGGAAGGGCACGCCCTGCCCGATCATGAAGCCGGTGTCATCGGTAGGATAGTCAACAAGCCGTGCCAGCACCTCGCGCCAGCGCGGGATGAGCGGGTCATCGAGGCCCAGCCGCGCGCAACTCGCCAACAGCGTTTGGCATCCCCAGCGGCAGAGCGCCAAATCGATATTGCAATCCGGCGCGTCGTCGGGGTACTCCGGCGAGTGCGAGAGCGGCAGGTGCAATTTGCCATCCTCGCCTGCGGAGAGCAGGTGCAGATAAAGGTTAATGCTCTGTCGCAGCAAGGGGAAGAGCCGATCCCGCAACAGGTCATCATCCATGGTATGGCGATAATGCAGCCAGTAGTTATGGCAGATCCAGGGGAGGTTGCACAGTTCGCGGCCCCAGATGGGGTGGCCGTCGAGCGGTCCCCGGCAATCAGCCCCCGACACGCGCCCGATGCCCGCCGCATCGGCCCGATAGGCTTCCGGCACGTTGGCGATCAAGTTCTCGGTATGCGTATCGAGTAAGCGGCAGAGCGATTCCCCGAGTTCCAGGCGATTGGCATCGTAGACCGGCCAATACGCCAGTTGAATATTGAGATTCCACCAGGTGGCCGGCCAGGCGGTGCGGTGATACCACGGCCCCATATTGTCGAGTGCGGAGCGGTCGGCGCGGGTGGCCGAGGCGAGTTTGTACATCTGGATCCAGTAAAAACTCTCCAAGCGCGCATCGGGGATCGAGAGGAAGCTGGCGGGATAGTATTGCTGCCACCACGCCTGATGTGTTTCCCGCAGCGCCGCGCTCCCGGTCACCAGT
Organism: Armatimonadota bacterium; assembly: GCA_036504255.1. Lineage (GTDB taxonomy): Bacteria > Armatimonadota > Hebobacteria > CAIYQO01 > CAIYQO01 > DASXVL01. The sequence goes on from DASXVL010000692.1 coordinate 1,763, forward strand.
GCGGCATTGACGTGTGCGCAGGCCTGCTGAACACTGGTCTGCTCGGGGTAGCTCTGGGCCACGCTGAGTATGAGCACCCGTTGCAGCGGTGAGACGCGGCTCTCTGTCCAGGCGGTGGCAAATTCGCCCCCGGCTGTCAAGGCTTGCGCGCACACCTGCACGCCCGCGCTGACTTCCTGCCGGCAGGGCGGGTTGGGATGGTTGTCCACTTCCTGCCGAATGAGCAAGCGCGGATTGATGGCCGCCTCCGGTTGCCAGCGAAAACTGCACTCGGCTTCTCCCGGCGAAGTCGTCAGCTCCACCACCAGCGTCATCAGTTCGGCATGGATGTACGCACGCCAGGTGATCTCTCCCCGGTCCGTGTGTAACGTGCCGCCCGCCTCGGCGTTCCACAGGTCGAGGCGCATGCTGCCACTGGTCACCTGCCCCTGGGGTTCCAATATCAGTTCTCCGATGGGGAGACGCGGCACCGCATAGATGGGGTCCTCGCCCCCGCTCCGGTGGTCGGTCACGTCACTGCGGCCGATAGCCCAGTGCAGGTGATTGGGGGTCGCGTGATAGATCATGGCGCCCAGCAAGCCATTGCCGAGAAACGCGCCCGCTTGCCAGGTGGTGGGCAGCGTGTCCCAGACCAGATCATGCCGGTGTAAAAATTGCGGCCAATCAATTGCTGTATGAGACGAAATCATTGCGCTTCTCCATCTAGCAGCCCACGTATAAAGTCGCGTACCGCCTTTATCCGCGAGCTGCTTCTAGCATGTCTTCGGCTCCCACTATACCATGAGGCCATCCTGTTGTGAGTCAGGGCCTGTCTCCCGGGAAGCGGTCGCGCGTTCCCGGGAGCTGCGCGTGTTGCAGTCATGTACTCCGGCAGAGCCGGAGGCTTGATTTTGTGCACCGCTCATAGCGATGTACTGTTAGCCCTCGTCAGCAAACTTATCCAGGCTGTGGTGTCCAACCTGGGATAGCCGGGCTATGGCCCTGTTCCAGACGGTACTAAGGACTTCAGGCAGGGCTAGCGTCAACAGCACTGTCTGGAACAGGGCCCAAGCCCGGCTATCCCAGGCTGCTTTGATATGCAACCACGCACGCGGGCATCCCTATGACTCCCGGAACTGTCATACGCTGGGAGTCTCCCCAGCAGAGCCGGGGGTTTACCCTGGAGTCATTAATAGACCAGCGTTTGTACTTCTTCCGTTGTCATGGCGCGCGTATAAATCTTCACGCCACCGATGGTAAACGGCGACACCCCACTATAGGCAGCCACACTCGTGCCGATGGAAATCGGGGAGTCGGGGTTGGGGTTGATATATCCCATATCAACCCAGGGGGTGGCCACATTGCCGTTGGAATAACTGGCCGACACGCTCCCGTTAATATAGACGATGGTTTTTGCCGGAAACACTTGGTTATCTTTCACGATAGCAATATGCTGCCAGATGCCATTCGGCGTCGCGATAATGACACTTTCACTCACCGCGGTACGCTTCCAGGTGAAATACGCCTGAATCTTCTCTGCTTTTGCGGAACTATCGCCCATTTTAATATGCCAGTTCGCGGTCGCGGTCGAGGCCACATTTGCACCGTTGAACATCACGCGATCATTGTTCACGGTGGTGTTGTTGCAGCGGAACCAGAAGGCAATGGTCATACCGCTGGTCGCCGCCTGGTTAATGGCGTTACCGGCAGTCGGGAAATAGGTCACGCGACTCAATTTTCCGAGGTCAATATTGGAAACCATGCGGTCGCCGGGGCCAGATACCGGCGCATACGGTACCGTCGAGCTCGTGCCACTCGCCCAAACACCGCGGCCGAAGTCCAGGGTACCCAAGGGTTTCTCCGTATCCGTCGCGGTGTAATCGAGGCCATTGAGCTCAACTTGAAAGGCCGGGTTCGCCCATCCGGACCCCTTATCCGGTTTCATGAGGCTGACATGGCCATCGACAAAAGCGAGAATATAGCTGCCCTGGTGACGCCCCGTCGCGCCGCCCATCAAGCAATAACCCGAGGCCTGCTCGCCATCGCTGATCAGCGGGGTGGAGGCCTGGAAGGGTAGTCCTCCCAGGGAACGCGCACTCAATGCGGCGTTGTACATGTACTCGGACTTACCACCGCCCAGGATACCTTTGCCCTCCGCCGTGGGACAATCGAGCAATTTCGCCGGTCCGGCCTGCGCCGCCACATCGCGTACCCATCCGGTCGAACCGTCCGGGGGGCCAGCCACCGGCATTTTCTCTTCGTTATCCTGCGTATAAAGCATCATGGCGGTGGCTAATTGGCGCAGATTGTTCGTACACGCCGTCTGTCGCGCTTTCTCGCGCACTTTCCCGAATACCGGAAAGAGTATCGCGGCCAAAATCGCGATTATCGCGATCACGACGAGGAGTTCAATCAAGGTAAACCCCTGCTTCCGAGCTATAAGTGTCGGCATCGATGTGCCTCCTTAAGAAAAAATTCGGCGACTGCTCGCCAAGCTAATAGAAGCGTCTTTAGGTACAGCGCTAACTTAGGGCACAGCACAAAATACATGTCCATTTTGACTTGTTCGCTTGGCCGTGCTCTGCGTTGAGCGTTTTTCAAATATGACCTCATATGTGCGCAAACGCTCGCCTTGATCACGGCCAAGCGCCCTGCGTCAAAATTGGACACGTATTTTGTGCTGAGCCCTTACGGCGCGACAGACATCGGCATGGCGGTGTAGTCCGGGTAGCCGATCCCGGTGAGTAACGAGTCGATCTGCACGGGCTGGCCGCTGGCAATCGACTGGTTGGCGGCAATGCCGGTGAGGATGGAATACGCTCCCGCCACATAATTCGCGGTACGGCGGTAGGGATCGGGGGCGGGCGTGGGACTGAACAGATCGGCGAGCAGCAAGGCGTCACCGCCGCCATGTCCGCCCTCGCTCTGCCAGATATCCACCTGATAGGCCGGCGCGTCCTGCGGATAGATACGCGTCCAGGTGCCTTCGGCCTGCAGCGCGCCGGGCACGGTACCGTCACCGTTGAGGTAGACCGACTCCTCACACTTGTGCTCCAGCCGGCCTTTGGTGCCGGTGAAGGCGATGGTATACCCTTCCCAGGGGGCAAACGCTTGTAAGGAATAGCTCATCGCCACGCCGGTATCGTACTGCACGGCCAGATGCATGGTATCTTCGATATCGATCACGTCGCTGAACACGCAGCGATCGCGATAGTAGCCGTCGTACTGCTCATGCGCCTGGTATAATTCCGCCAGTGGCGGATACGCTTGCAGGTCGAGCGCAAAGGCACAATGCCCCTCCTGCAGTTCCGGGCAGGTGAGGCAGCGCTCGGTGCGTTGCGCGAGCCCGAGGCGGTCGGCGGTCTGCGGCGTATAGAAACGCCGGTCCCCATAGGCATAGACGGTCGTCGGCACAGCGGAGAGCCACCAATTCACCAGATCAAAGTGATGCGTGGCCTTATGCACGAGCAGGCCACCGGAATTCGCCTTGTTGCGATGCCAGCGCCGGAAATAGTCGGCGCCGTGAATAGTGTTCAGCACCCAGTGGAAATCCACCGCGATAATTTCGCCGATCACCCCGGACATGAGCAAGTCTTTGACCTGGGTGCGGTGGGGCGAATAGCGGTAGTTGAAGGTGACCCGGCACTGGCGTCCGGTACGGCGTTGCGTGTCGAGAATCTGCTGGCAGCGCTGCGCGTCGATGGTCATCGGTTTCTCGGTGATGACATCGCACCCCAACTCCATCGCCCGGCAGATATACACATCGTGCGCGGAATCCTGGGTGGTCACGATGACGCAGTCCGGTCGGCACTCGGCAATCATGCGGTCGAAATCGCTATCCAGGTATTCCGCCACCGTGACGCCGCGCGCCTGCAATTCCGCACCCCGCATGTGCAGGCGTCCCAGATTGCGATCACACAGCGCCACGACTTCTCCGGTCTCGCGGTATTGCGTACTCAATGCATCCCAATACATCTCCGAGCGTCCCCCGGTTCCCACAATGGCATATCGCTTCTTCATCACAACCTCGCTCCAGCAAAATACCTTTCTGCCACCGGTGGCAGAAAGGGGTAAATAAAATTACGCCGACTCGCGCACCACTAACCGTGTCGGCAGCGTTTGCGTCCACCCCTCGGGCGGCCGCATCTCTTGTGCGATTTTTTTCAACAAAATTTTTCCGGCCAGTACGCCGACCTCGCGACTCGGTTGGGCAACCGTGGTCAAGAGCGGCCAACTCACCTCCGCCATGCGGCGATCATCAAACCCGATCACCGCCACCTCGCCGGGCACGGAGATTCCCAAATCATGCAAGCCGGCAATAAAACCTAACGCCATCACGTCGGAGTAGGCCTGGACGGCATCGGGGCGCGGAGAGAGCTCGGCAAAGCGGCGCGCGGCGTCACGGGCGGCGCTAAATTGCTCATCGTCACGATCATCGACCTCGATGAGCAGCGGACTGATGCCCAACTCGGCTAACGCGCGGTAATATCCCGCCAGACGGGTGATGGAATGGGCCTGTCCGAGATACGCAATGCGACGCCGACCCTGCCGCGCCAGGTAGTGAATCGCCTCAT
>DASXVL010000693.1:0-3809 GCA_036504255.1 Armatimonadota bacterium
GACCCACCCGCCGCTATCGAGCCAGCGATATTCCACCGTGGTCAGCGTGCTGCGCCGGTCGCTCACTCCGACCGAGAGCGTGGCATTCAACCCATAAGCGCCGCCATAGATAAAGACCATGTTGGACATGGGCGGGCTGACCACCACCGTCGTCTGCGCGGTCAGCCGGCCATTATTGGTGTAGTCGACGGTGAGGATGATGGTGTAGTCGGTCTTACCCCATTCATCCGGGATGGTGACGGTCGCCATCTGGTAGCCGGGGGTGATGGTCCCGAGCTGGTGCAACACGCCACCGGCGGCCTGCGCGGTGAGTGTCCCGCCGATAAAGTCACCATCCGGGTTGGTGGCCGAATACCAGATATTCACCAGCCGGCCATACCCCTGTTGCGACGCCGAGACGAACACCTCCGGGGCGATGCTGATGATCACATCCTGACTGGCGCTGCGCGCCGGTTCCCCATCGGTATAGGTAGCGGTCACCGTCACGGTATACGTGCCCTGAGTGGCGTAGGTATGGGGGTGATCCATCGGCGGTCCGAACGGCATCGTCTCCGTCTGCCCATCGCCCCAATCGACCGTCACGGTGTTGAGCGTCCACCGATAGTCGGTGGCGGTATAGTGCAGGAGGACGCCCGCCTGGGTCGGATGGGTGAGCGTATCGATGGTGACGACATTGCCGCCGGGATAGGTCATGGTCACAGTCTCCGTATCAGACAACGTCCCACCGGGCACCGCCGGATGGCCGGTGAAGTGCGCGGTGAGCGAGACGACGTAGGCATCTTCCCATTCGTTGGGCATGTCGTAGAGAATTGTCTCTACCCCATTGCCATACGGGTTGGGCAAGGGGACGAGGTGTTTGGTGAACGGGGCATGCGCGCGCGTCACCGCCAACTCCACCAGGTCTGGCCACGCGCCGACCGTGTCGTAGTTGATAGTGATGGACAGCCGCCGGCCCGCCACGGTGACCTGTTGGATATCCAGGATGGGAGGAAGTGTCGCATAGACGTCGAGCGAGGCCATGCCCATTGCCCCGTGGGCGTCCGTCGCCTGGGCCATGACGAGAAAATGGTTGGTTCGCGCATAGGTATGCGTATACGTCTGCCCGGTGACGCAGCCCGTGGTCACCGCACCATCCCCCCACTGGAGATCGAGCGTGATCGGGCCAGATTCATCATCGGTCACGGTGGGGGTGACGGCGACTTGCCCGGTGCCCGGGGTATTGCTCGCCAGCGACAACGCCACCAGCGGCGGTTCATTCGCTACATGCACGAACGCCCAACTGCTGCCGGTGGTGCCGCCATCATCCGTCACCTGGAAGAGGACGGAATAGTCACCGGAGCTGGTATAGGTATGCTGCAGGGAGATGCTGGCGCCGGTATTCAACGTCGCCACCTGCCCCGGGCTGAGCGCGGTTTCCTGCGTATCGCCCCACTGCACCAGGCCGGTACCGATGACACCGTCCTCGTCATGGGCGGTCAATGAGATGGTGACCAAACAATTCATCGCTGGGTACTCCTATCGTGTGCCGTTGCCGAGTTGCCGGCGTTCGTAGGCCTGTTGGCGCTCGAGCGCCTCCACGAAGTCCGCGCGCCGGCGGAGTGACAACCGGCGAATCTCGTCAAATCCCCAGTGCAAGCCGCCGTAGGCCAGGAAGAACACATCCTGCATCAGCGGCCGAGTGGGAACAAAAAATCAAGAGCCGACTCCACGCGCGTGCGCACCGGCGCCCCGCAGCCGTCGCAGGTCGATTCGATGGTCGTGTCGATGCCGCCATCTGTTGCCAGCATCGCTTGGCGCAACGCTTGCCGATCTTTCAGCGCCATCTCGGTGAGCGTCTTTTTGGTAGGCGCGACACCGTCGATCTCCCGGATGCGAATGAGCATCGCCAGTGACAGGGTGGCCTCGGGGAGGGCCGCCAGGCGTTTCTCCATATGCCCATCGAGCGGCACGAAGCGCACCGTCTGCCCCGCACTGGGCAGGACCGTGCTGAATTCTCGTTCAGGCGGATACGGCGTGACTGGCAGGTCTTCCAGGTTGACGGGCACCTGGCTGGTGGCCCGGCAATTCGGATTCGGGCAGGTGAGCGCGACGGTCACCTCATCTCCCAGCGAGATCTGCCGCAGCTTCACCAGCATGAAGAGCCGGTCGCCCGCCAGCAGGTCGAGCACATCGCTGAGGCGCACTTCCGTCGTCTCGCCCAGCGAGACCAGGCAGTTGCGCAGCACCTGGTTGATAGCGTCCCCGTTTTTCAGCAGTTTGGGATTGGTGAGCAGTTCCTCTTCGGCGCCGGTCAATTCACGCAGTTCACACGGCATGCCGGTAGGCAAAATATACGGGTACATTCAGGCCTCCTTACGACCAGTACTGGTAACTGAGCGCCAGCTTCTCGATGGTGTTGCCGGTATTGCCGCCTTCCAAATCGTCATACTCCAACGCCTTGATCCAGGCGCCATGGAGGTGCCAGCGGCGGGTTTCCACCCCGGTGCGGTCGTACTGCACGATGTCGAGATCGCGCAGATACCTGTCCGGCGTGCCGCCCGTGCCCAGCGTGGCGGCGCCCACCTGCTGCAGCCAGGCCCGCGCCGCATCGTCCGAGCCATCCGCCAGCACGCCTTTTTCCAGCGTGATGTCGCCGAACTTCATCCGCCCGGCGACCTTTTGGTCAAAGAGCGACCCCGCCGGGGCAAAGGTGACTTCCTCGAACTCCGTTTTCGGGAGCGAGCTTTTCTGGAACAGGGCCACGTCGAACCCGTTGACCTCGATGGCAAACTGCCAGTTCTGGTACAAGTTGCGCGGCGTCGTCGCGATATTCATCGGTGTCTTCTCCTTTTACTTAGCGGCGCCGTCCGGTGTTGGCGTCGATGACCACCTGTCGGGACGGCGTCGCAGGCTGCGCGGAGGGGGACGCCGGGTGTGCTGCGGCCGATGGCGCGTGTTGCGCGTTCCGCTTACCCAGCGTGTCGGGGGCCGTCCTCCCGGCGCCACCCCCCAGCGCATTGCGACGGAGGGTCAGTTCACAACTGTAGCCACTCCCATCGATCCGGTGCCGGACGGCTTCCACATAATAAAGCCCGCTGAATTTCCGTCCGACCCCGCGGATATCCACATTCGTCTTGGCGTGCAACGTGGGCAGGCCGACGGTCACCGCCTCTGCCGTGACTTGACCTAATTCCCCGTGCACAAAGGCCGCTTCGGCGGCTGGTCGTTGCGGTCTGCCCCCTGCCGTCGGGGTGAGATGTCCGGCTCGCTGGCCGCGCGCCGTGCTCATGGCCGGCCTCCCGTCACTCGTTTGCCGGAATTGGCGTCGATGACCACCCGCCCGCTGCCCGCGGCCTTCGTGCCCTGGACTGTCTTACTGCCCAGCACCGGGCGATCCGGGGTGGTGGCATTGTCAGCCTGCGTGCTTTCCGCCGTTTTGTTGGCCGGATTGACGCCGACCGCTTTGGTCGATTGTCCGCGCGCCGCCTCCCCCTGGGTGCGCGTTGCGGGCCGGAAGGAGCGCAGGATGCCGTGGCGATCTGTGAAATACTCCAGCGCCATGACCGGCGGCTTTTCCAGCCCACGCGGGTGGAAGTGCAGTTCTTCACCCTCGACATAAAACACGTAGCCGGTGGTGCCTTTGCCCGCTTCGGCGCGGGCGGTTTTCGCCAACTGCGCCAGCCACTGCGCATCCGACTGCTTACTCTGGTGCAGTCGCGGGAAGCGCTCCACACTCGGGGTCACCACCGGCGTTAAGCCGTGCTCGTTGGCGATGGTTGTCGCGATATCGCTCGCACGAATCCCCCCAGAGCGTTCCCACACCCGCTGCA
>DASXVL010000694.1:0-13657 GCA_036504255.1 Armatimonadota bacterium
CGCTCGAACCCTTCCAAACTGTGCTGGTGCCGTATCGCCTCCGCAAAGACATCCCCGGTTTTACCGGAGCACTCGGTGGACTTCCAAGTTACGCGGGGACTAATGACTGCAAGAGCGCGGGTTGCAAATGTTGGCCGATACAGATGAGCACCGATCCCGCGTTTGGTGGCGGACCGGCGTGAGGATAGGTATCCACGCTGTCGTAGACTTTGTGTAGTACATGCCAACCCTCGTCGGCAACGACGGCAAATCCCTTGGCGCGGATGACGTTGTCCGGCAAGGCATGCAGTAGCGTTTCCAGCGCCTCGCGCGCGATGGGGTAGGGCAAGGGGAGGGCGACGGTACAAAAGGAGGCCGGCAGTACATGCGCATGATGGGCATGCGGCGTGTGATCATCATGGGTATGGCCGCAAGCGCAGTGCTGCCGTGTTGCTGGTGTATGCTGTAAAATGTCCAGCAGTGCCGCTCGTCCCATGTCTCCGTACGCGGTCCAGTACTTTTTCGCATGGGGATTGACGTTATGGGCCAGCGCGGCCACCGTTTCCTGTTGGCCCGCCTCCAGGTTATCCGCTTTGTTGAGCACCAGAACATTCGCCATTGCGGCCTGCGTTCGGGCGAGTTCCACGTGCTGCAACGTCTTGGCGACGCGCGAGGCGTCGAGCAGGCAGAGGATATGTGAGACGGCCACACGCGACACGAACGCGGGGGTGCTGAGGGCACTGACGACATCCAGCGGGTTGGACATGCCGCTGCATTCGATGATGATAATATCGCCGGCCTGGCGGTCCAATAAATCTTCAACAGTTTGGGATAGTTGCGCCTGCAGGGTGCAGCAGACACAGCCACCGACTAAGCGTGCTTGTTCGGCATGCAGATCTGCCAGCAGTTCGCCATCCACATCGACCGTGCCCACCTCGTTGATGATGAGCGCCGGGCGGACGCCCGCCTCGCCGCACAGCGGTAAGAGTTGACGCAAGAATGACGTTTTTCCGGCGCCAAGAAAGCCGGTGATAATGAGGACCGGGATGCTCACGAATAACTCCAGTGGCTGATAAAGGCAGAGCTGGACGGAGGTTGCCTCCGTCCAGCTCTGCGACATACGAGGGGTTAGGCTCTCACGGTAGCCTTGGCTACTTTGGCCATGGCGGCGATGTGCTCCGGGGTGGTGCCGCAGCAGCCGCCGATAATATTCGCGCCCGCGTCGATGAGCTCTTTGACGCGGCCCGCCATGTCGGACGGGGTTTCTTTGAACACGGTATTGCCATCCTCGAACACCGGCATACCGGCGTTGGCGTGGATGAGGATGGGCGTGGTCGGCGCGGCGGCATGCAGCTCTTTGGTGATTTGGATCATGTTGGCGATGCCGTTGCCGCAGTTCGCGCCGATGATATCCGCACCCGCTTCGACCGCTTCTTCAGCGGCGCGCGTCGGCGAGACACCCATCATGGTGCGGAAGCCGTTGGCTCCCGGCTCAAAGGTGAAGGTGACGATCACCGGCAGGGTGGTGTTGTCCTTGCTGGCCTTGATGGCTTGCACCGCTTCGGAAATGGACGACATGGTCTCGATGCACAGCGCGTCCGCGCCACCAGCGGCCAGGGCGACCACCTGCTGCTTGAAGGCGTTGTAGAGATCCTCTTCCGTCACGTCGCCGCCTTCATCCTCGGTAATCTGTCCTGTAGGGCCGACGGAAGCGGCTACGTAGCCCTTGTTGCCCATGGCGTCTTTGGCCAGACGGGCAGAGGCTGTGTTGAATTCGTCGACTTTATCCGCCAAGCCGAACTCGCGCTGCTTGTAGCTCGTGCCACCGAAGGAATCGGTCTCGACGATATCGGACCCGGCAGCGATATACGCTTCAGCGATGCTCTTCACCGCTTCGGGGTGAGAGATGCACCAGGCTTCGGGGGATTCGCCGGGCTGCAGGCCTTTTGCCTGCAAAAAGGTACCCATGGCGCCGTCAGAGATGAGAATCTCACCGGCGGCAAGACGTTCGAGAAGACCTTGCATGTGTATGCCTCCTAATAGGTTTTTAGCTAAGGTTGTCAGTGCTGACTGCTGTATTGTTCCGCGCCGCCGCCATCTTTTCGGCCACGGTGGGGAAGAGGGACATGTTCGTATGGGGCAGGAACATCGCCCCGAGATAGCTATCCATGTAGCGTGGGTCACTGCTTAAGTCGATATAGGTCATGCGACCTGCCAGCGTGGTGAGTTGCTGCCGACCCTTTTGTGTCAACAGCGCGATGTACGCGCCGGTTAACGCCGAGTTGCCAATGTAATGGAAACGCGCGGCTTCCAGGTCGGGCAAGAGTCCGATCATGACGGCGTCGTCGATCTGGATATACCGCCCGAATCCTCCGGCGATGTAGACGCGCGCGATGCAGTTCCACTCCAGGCCGACGTTGTCAAGAATGAGCGCACACGCGGCGTAGATGGCCGCTTTCGTGCGCATCAGGTTCTCGATATCCGCTTCCGTGATGAAGAGGTCCTGCCCGTCGCGAGTGTTGGCGCCCCACTCCAGCACAAACGCGCGCCCGTTGGGCGTCTGGATGAGCCGATCCGTGGGCAATTCCATGTTGAAGCGCCCCATCTGATCGACGACCCCGCACAGCAGTAATTCGCCCAGCAACGAGATCAAGCCGGAACCGCAGATGCCCGCCGGTTTCCCTTGCCCGATCACGTCGTAGCTAATCTCTGTCATGCGGGGCGTAATGGCAAAATATTCGATCGCACCATCGGTGGCGCGCATGCCGCACTTGATGCCGGACCCTTCGAAGGCCGGACCGGCGGAACAGGCGCAGGTGACCAGCCAATCGGCGTTCCCGAGCACGATTTCACCGTTGGTGCCAATGTCCAGGAAGAGAAACACCTCGTCATGGTTGGTAGTCAATTCCGTACAGAGCAGTCCGGCGGTGATGTCGCCGCCCACATAGCTGCCCACACCCGGCGCGCAGGCCACCACCGCCAGCGGGTTGATGGGTAACCCGACCTCGGCGGCGGTTAACGTCGGCACGGTGTTGACGGTGGGCACGTACGGGGATTCGCGGATATAACGCGGTGGTAAGGCGAGCAACAGATGAATCATCGTCGTGTTGCCCGCAATGAAGGCGGCGTGTACCGTCTGCGCATCGATTCCGGCATCCCCGAGCACGCCCTCGGTTAATTCGTTCAGCGTCTCGAGTACCAACTCACGCAAGTCCGCCTGCCGTTCCGGCGTGCGCGCGTAGTCGATGCGGCTGATGATGTCGGCGCCACGTCGTATCTGCGCGTTGTACGACGTGCGGCTCGCGCGCACGCGGCCATCCAGCAGATCGACGAGTTGCACGGCGCACGTGGTGGTGCCGATGTCAATGGCGAGGCCATACGCGCTATGCGGCACATGCCCGGCCTCAACCGCCAGCACGTGCAGCCCCGTGTCTTCCTCGCGCACGGTGACCGTGACACGGCCATCCTGCGCGCGGAGCACTTCCGCCAATTGCCGCAACACCGTCACATCCGTCGTTACCGCAACGTGCGCCGCGGGCGCGAGTTCGCGCACCAGACGCTGCCAATCGCTGTAGTGCTCCTCAATCGTCGCCGTGGGTACGGACAACTGGACGACCCGAGAGAGGGGAGAGAGGTGGGCGAGATCGGGCAGCAGGTCTTCGCTGATCAACACGTGGCTGTCACCCACCACGCGCATGGTGTCATCTTGCTTGGGGCGGATGCTGACGACGAGATCGTCGCGCACCTTGGTTTGGCATGCCATGACCAGGCGTCCACCGGCCAGGGCATCGGCTAAATGCGAGTGACCAAGTCCTTCCGTCGTCCCCTCAACGATTTCGATCAGACAGCGGCCGCACGTGCCCTTTCCGCCACAGGGGAGATGTAACTCTTCGAGTCCCGCTTTGATGGCCGCCTCGTGGATGAGGGAACCTGCGGGAACTTCGACGGTGGTATTGGAAGGTAGGAAGCGGACGATAGGCATAAATCAAACAATGTATCAAATACGAATAGGCGGCGCCAGGGATATGGCGTCCGTCAGCCGCGACAACGTGAGGAGGCTCGTATTGCCGCGGACTGACCGACGATCCTATGCCGTAGCTCACACGGCAGCGGGCACCTGCAATTTCATGAATGGGCCGAGGTCGGCAGCCTCTTGCGGGCCGACGACGATCTCCCATCCTTTGAGACCTTCTTCCAACTCGCCACTGATCTGGGCGACAAACCCCGGAATGATGAGACGGCGCGTTTTGACCTGTTCTTCCAGGCCGGAGGCTTTGATGAACGCCGCGATCTTCTCCCCGGTGAATTTTCCGGCCGCCCAGCCGGTGAGCACGCTCATGCCTTCGCACTCGACGATGACGAGGTGCGCGGACACGCCGGAATTTTCGATCTCACCCGACACGATGAAGTAGGTGAGCGAGAAGTTCGTGGTGACGAGCACCGGCGAATTCTCATCAGGCTCACCAATCGGGTAGACTTTCGGCTCGACCTGAATCGGTTTCTGCGGGTCGGTGTAGATATTCTGCCGCAGCATCATCAAGGGGAGCAGCGCCTGGTACGCCAGGGTATCCACCACCAGGATGGAGGCGTATTTGCAGATGAGCGTCGCCGCGTCCGCGACGAGGCTCGGCAGATCTTCCTCAGTAACGAAGTTGATGACGGGATAGCCCATCGGCTCGAACGCGTTCTTCAACGCGGCTTTGCGCGCAAGCGTATTCTGCTGCAACGTCGCGGCAAGATTATCGGACGGGATGTCCAGCACGATATCTTGCACGCCGAGCGCCGCCAACTTTTTCGTGAGCGCGGCTAACGCATCCAGCGTATCGGCTTGCGCGACGACGGCCGCCTTGTATTTCAACGCGACCGCAGCGAGCGCATCCACGTTTTCGGCGGTTGCCGCGTGCAGCAACGGACGCTGGCCTTCGAGCAATTGTGCGCCGGCTTCCAGCGCCGCCAGGTTGCTGCTCTTCAGGATGACGCCGCGCCCGGCGCTGGCCGCCACCGCTTTGATGGCGGCAACGAACGGCTCGACCTCGCCACTGGTGTTCTCCACCAGTACCAGATCAAGGCGTAGTTCCTCACCGACGCGCTCCAGGCAATACTCGCGCACTTCAGCTGTGAGATGTGCCAGGTCGCTCGCCGGCTGTTGATCGGAGAACGCTACCGTAATCGCCGTGGGATGCACGAACGTCTTTTCGTGGCGAAACATGACCGTTTCGTTCCCCAGGGAGACTTCGTGCTCCGCCGGTCCCAGTTTGACCAGGCGAATGGGCGGCTTGCTTGCCGCGCCGATCTTGGTCTTCGCGTCGTCAGATGCGTAAGGACATGCGGAGAGCTCGGCGTTCTTCGCTGCCAACTTCATGGCGAAGGCCATACAAGTGGGCACACCACATTCGCCGCAGTTGGTTTTTGGCAATAGTTTAAAGATGTCAAGGCCGGTTAATGCCATGTTCCTGCTCCCTTCAGTCCTCAAGCCGAGTCATCTCGGCGATCTTTTGCTTCACGGTGCGCGCCGCGACCGGATGATACATCACCAGGAGATCGGCGCCGGCGTTGAGCAAGCTCATCGCGGTGGCGATTTCCAGCAACGCGCCCCGTTCGCTCTCCGGACCCCACAACTTGAAGGCACTCTGCGGAGCCTTGCTCTCCTTGGTCTTCGCCACTTCGTAGCCGGGCGTAGCCATGATCGGGAGCGCCAACATGCTGTCTCCGGTAAAGACCGCACTGCGAATGCGCTCCATCACCGAATAGGTGTACTCCAGGCCATAGCCGAGTGCGCCGGTCAGCGCATCGATGATGATCTTCTCCGGAGCCAACCCCATGTTGGTGACGAGAATATTGAGCTGTTTCGCCATATTTACGTCAATCGGGGTCTGCGTCACCACGCAATGGTTATACGCCATAGCGGCGGCGGCGATGGTTTTGTAGTTATCCGTCTCCACCCAGTTGAGCAACAGGTTCTCACCGGCGAAGGTGCTGGCGACCTGTTTCATCACCGCGTTGTTCTTCACATAGTTGCTCGGTCCGGTGACGATGATAGGTACGCCAACGGCTTTCAGCACATCCTGAATGAAATCACACGCGGCCTCGGGAGATTTATCCCCGTTATCCGGGTGCGTGCCATCCAGACGTATGCTGATGGCCTGTGCGCCAAGTTCTTCGACGCAGTATTTGGCCATCTTCGGCGCATCGGTCAACAAGTCGCCGTAGGCGTCGCGCAGTGACTGCGGATAGTTGCGCGGCAGCAGGTCGAAGACTTCCATCGCGATGGCCGCTTGCCGGCCGGTGTTTCCTTCATAGTGCCGGAAGGGCAAGACGCTGGCGCCGCCAAGCGTGAGCGACGAGGTGCGCGTCCCGCAGCCACCGAGGGTGACTTCACGGACGGACAGGCTGGTGCTCTCACCCGGTACGGTGAAGGTGCTGGGTACCACGATCTTCGCCGAGGTTACCGGTTTGCTCTTTACCGCCGCCGGGGTTTCCCACGTTGCGGTAATCGGATGGACGCCAGGTACTGGCGTTGCGGCGGGAGCCGTCCCTGCGGCGATGGCTACGGCAACCGGAGCCACCGGCACCTGCCCGAGCGCGCCACTGTACATGAGCAGCATATTCGCGCCGGCCGTCAACAGATTCACCGCCGTGGACATCTGCAACGCCGCCATCTGCTGTTCCGGCGTGGTGCCGGTTTGCGGCAGGCCGCTGGCGCGTACTTTATCCAGCACGGAGATCACGTAGGACAGGCCATCGGCTGAAGCCCCCGTTGCCACGGGGATGGGCGCGGTTGTCGGTTGTGTGGCCACCGGTTGGGGTGTCGGCGCGACCGGTTCCGGTGCTGTTACCACCTCGGGCGTTTTCTGCGCCGGAGCAGCCGCGACTGGGGCGGGGGCGGGAGCGGTGGAGGCCACGCCACGCGCGGCATCGACGGCGGCGGCTTCCGGTGATGGGGAAGTGATCTCCCACATCGTCAACGCCGGATGGCCGACTTTCTCCATGTATGCCGTAATGGACGCAGTATCGGAACCCACGGATTCATCGGCGATCAGGTCGGCGTAGTTCTCGATACCGAGCCGCTTCCCAATCAGTTCCAAGTCGTCCTTCAAGGTTTCCTTCAACTCACGCGGCATCCAGACGATGCGTTTGTGCCCGCCTTCCGCGGCGATGAATTTCTTACTGGTGATATACGCTTTGCCGACGCCGATGAAGCCCGGCGTCTGCTGACCACCGCCGGTAGTGCCCGCCAGTGTGGAGAACTTCATGCCGGCCGGGGTTTCGCCGGGGAACTCGCGGTTGACGATCATCACGCCGTTGCATTCCGGCAGCAGAGCGACGATGGCCTCGAAACAGCCGCAACTGGTCATCGGATCTTCCAGCATGGAGTAGGCGTTGAAGCGTTCGATGGATTGCTTGGAAGTGGAGTAGACGTAGTCGTTGATATCCGCCCACTGTCCGCGTACCGGGTCGATACATTCGCCCTTGGTGAGCGGCTGGTTCGGACCGGTCGGGTCGATTTCGTAGGCCGCTTTCCCGTCCAGCCAGTTGTAGGCGCCGCAGAGGCCAAGGCGTTCCGGCGTGATGACGCAGACGTGGTTCGGGGCAAAGCTCTGACAAAGCAGACAGGAATAGAAGGTATCGACGCTCTCGTCGGTCATCGATTCCAGGCGAAGGTTGCGTTCGCGGTAGACGCGGCGCGCTTCGACCAGTCGCTTCTCCACTTCGTCCTTATCGGTGATCAGGGTGACCTGTACCTTGTCCACGATGGCCGGGTACTCGTTCAGCAACTTCGCGTGCAGAATTTCACCGAAATGCTTGATGGTGAAACCCTTGTCCTTGGCGGCTTTGCTGATGCGCATCCAGATGATGTCGCGTTGCCCCATGTGCCAGATGCCTTCGGCGCCGTTGATCAGGTGATGAATCTGGCGTTCGAGGATTGGCTCGAAGTCGGGCTGCATCTTGCGTCCGGCGACCTCGACCCAAATGGCGAGCGGTAGGGCCGAACCCGGCTCGACGTCATCGACATCCGGGCCAATGACGGTCATTTTGCCGTCTTCCACGTCGGCGATGTCTTTCGTGGTGACGTACTCGAACCCGTGCGTTTTGTTGCCGCCGAATTCGACGAAGGTCTGTTCCTTGCGGATGCGTTCGCCTTCGAAGGCCGCGCCATACGACACCGGGATGGGCACCTTGGTGATTTTGATCTTGCAGCCGCGTACTTCGAGGCACTTCTCGACGATGCGGTCGTGCGTGATGTTGGACACCACGTGCTCGTAGGTGCAGATACCGGTGGGCAGAATCTCCGGAATATCGCTATCGGCGATGGTCGGGAAACCATAGGAGATGGCGCCCGCCGCCGCGGCATAGTCTTCTTCGCTCACTTCACCGAGGGCCATGACGAAGGCAAAAATGCGGTTCTTGTTGTATTTCAGGTTGGCCGCATAGTCGCCCGGCTTCACGCCGCCGAAGGAGAGCGCCGCGCGATTGGCGAAGCCCAGCGCGTAAATGGCGGCGGAGATGTCTTTCCCAAAGGGTACCAGGCGGGTATCCCAGCCCAATTCCACTCCCGCTTCTTCCAACTGCTCGGCGAAGGTGACACCGTTGGTGTTACCGGCCAGGAAGATGTAGAGGTTCTTTTCTTGCAATTCGCGGGCGATCTTGACGGCAGTCTCTTTGTCGGGGGCCGCGCCGACCACGGCGGCGAAGCCGGGGGCGGAGCCATCGACGAACTCGATACCACGCTCACGGATGATGACATCACCGGCCGCGCCGAGCCAAATGCCCTCCACCGGGTTGGGGCCGATGAGATACTTGCACGCTTCGATCAACTCGAAGGCGAACAGCGTCGCCATGCCGGAGTCAAGCGTGCCACCCAGGTAGGGGAGCCACACGCCGTCGCGGGGCACGGGCGGCAACAGGCTACGGCATTCCTGCAGCACGTCTTCCATGTCAGCCAGCGTTTCCACCTTTTTCCCGAGCAGGGAATAGATGACCGGCAGGTAATATGTCGTGTCGGGGAAGCCGACCGCGCAGTCGGCGCCCTTTTCTGCGATGGCCTTGCGCACCATGGCTTCCGCGTCATTGACGATTTTATGGGCGCCTTTGATCGCAGATGAGGCAATCAGCTTACTCATAGAATAATCCTCGATTGAACGTTAGTTTCTTGAAAATCGATGCCAGTGGCAGTCTAGCCAACAGACATTCGTATAGATACTCCATCGGCTATCGCTTCTTGGGCGAACTGTAAGTAGCTCTTTAAGCTTTCAATGAAGTATTTAAGTTGCTCCTCTTCACGAATTCCTTTAAGCAGTTCTATGCGTTCTACAGGAGATACGGCGCCGAGTATCTTAAGCCATCTAGTCGCCCATTCAGATAGTTGACTCGGGTGAAACAGTCTCGAACCCTCCCAGTCATAGTACCGCGCATCGGTGTCATCAAGATACTGCCGATACTCTCGCACGAAGGGCTGGTCAACTCCATAAAGGTGCAACGCCTGTATATCATGCGCGAAAAAGACAATTGCTTGTTCAGACACATACTTGCTGTCATCATCTTCAGCGCACTCTGTCAGGTCTTTACCATTGTCATAAGTAAAGATCACATAGATGGACATAAATGGCTCCTTGCATCAGAATGCAGACTACTGCAGCTCCCTTCGCTCCTTCATGTCGTACAACTTGCGTTCCTTCTTGGCGTTGATGCCGAGGGCATCACGCTTTTTCTCGATGTGTTCCATAATTTTTTGCGCTGCAACGAGCGGGTCCGGTTCCCAGGCGAACTTGCCGCCGGTGATCCCTTCCATATCCTCGCAGAGGAGCTTGGTGACGTTCGTGCTGCCTTCCACGTAGAGCGGATGTCCGAGCATAACCAGCAGGCCGCTGGCGACGAAGTAGTGCCCGATGGCGACGGCCTTTTCGGACATCCACTCGGGGGCGGCGCCGGCAACCGGCAGGTCGGACAGATCCTGGCCGAGACCACCTTCCATCAGCACGTTGGTGGCGGCGAGCAGGATGCGGCTATTGTCGACGCACGAGCCCATGTGCAACACGGGCGGAATGCCGACGGCTTCGCACACTTCGCGGAGCGTGTCACCGGCGAATTCCATGGCGGCTTCCGGCACCAGCAAGCCGGCCTTCGCGCAGGCGATGGCCGCGCAGCCGGTCTGCAGCACCAGGTAATTGTTCTTGATGAGTTCCTGGGTGAGGCGCACATGCGCGTCATCGGTGCTCACCTTCGGGTTGCTGCAGCCGACAATGCCGACCACGCCACGAATGCGCCCATCGATGATGGCGTCGTTGAGCGGGCGGAAGGTACTGCGGAAGCGTCCGCCGAGCATGTGGAAAATCGTCTCGTTGGAGAACCCGGCCACCAGGTCCATCGACTCTTTCGGAATGCGCACGCGCGCTCGGTCACGGTTGGCGAAATTATCGATGGCCGTGCGGATGAGGTTGCAGGCATGCTGATAGCCGTGCTCCACCTCGAAGGTGATCTGCTCGGCATCGAAGGTCTGCGCGATCTCGGACGTGCTGATGAGCTTGGTGTGGAAGCACTTCATCACTTCCGGCAGCGACGGCATGACGCACTGTACGTCCACGATCATCATCTCGACCGCGCCGGTGATGATGGCCAGTTCCTGTTGCAGGAAGTTACCGGCAATGGGCAAGCCATGGCGCATCAACACTTCGTTTGCGGTGCAGCAGATACCGGCGATATTGATACCGGCGGCGCCCTTCGCTTTCGCGTAGTCGAGCAGTTCGTCGCTCATCGCGGCCACGGCGAGCATGTCGGAGAGCGTCGGCTCGTGCCCGTGCACGATGATGTTCACCTTGTCTTCAGAAAGCACACCGAGGTTAACTGTACTGCGCAGCGGCTTGGGCGTGCCGAAGAGGATGTCGGAGACCGCGGTGGCGATCAAGGACCCGACCCAACCGTCAGCGAGGGAGCATTTCAACCCGCCCATAATAAGGTGGCGGTAATCGTGATCGACACCCATGTGCGTGCGGTGCATCAGTTCGACGACCGCGGCATCGATGCCATTGGGCTCAATCTCCAGCTTTTTCCATAACGCCTGGCGCTTCTCCGGCGCTACCTTCAACGTCGCGTTCGGCTCATCGGACCAGGCGAACTGCGTCATGAAGAAGTCCGCTAATTCCCCGGCGATCTCCAGATCGTCACGGCCTTCCGTCTCGACCTCAAACGTCTTGGCGACCTCGTGAAGGCGTCGCGGATCGGTGATTTTGTACGACCCGCCTTTACCTTTGGCGACCAGTCTGAGGGTCTTTACCAGCATGCGGCCATGGTCTGAGTGTGCGGCGGTTCCGGCGGCAATCTCGCGCAGCAAGTTGCGCGCGGTGATGGTATCGGCGTCAGCGCCGCAGATGCCATGGCTGGCTTTCGGGGTGATGCGGCAGGGGCCCATGTGACAGAGCCGGCAACAGACACCCGTCATACCGAATTTGCATTGCGGTTGCTGGGTTTTATAGCGATCCCAGACGGTAGCGATGCCTTCACTCTTCGCGACATCGATCATCGTATTGATGGCCGGGTCGCGCGAGATCGCCTCCACAGTGGTTTGGTCTTTCGCGTTAGACATCAGGGTCTAGCTCCTCATGTTAGGTTCCGCTCCCGCTCGCGCAACGCGCGAGGGAGACGGGTCTGCGACAGGGTAGAATGCGTGCTTAACTTCCCACCGGTTCGCGGGACATCAAGCGTGTCAGTAACTCATTAATCGCTACGCGCGCGGGCGCATCAGCCGGAATCGCCGCGACCGCAAAGCCGCCGCCATCCATCTCCGCGACGGAGGCGTCATGCGGAATCGCCGCCAGCAGCGGTAAGCCGGTGGCCTCGACTTCGGCCTGTACGCCGGCGGGCAATATGCCGCCCGGTACGCGGTTGACAATCAAGCCGCGCTCTTTTACCGGGGTGCCCATCTCCTGCGCCAATTCGGCGATGCGCCCGGCGGTGCGTACCCCGCGGACCGAGCAGTCGGAGACGATGATCAGGTAATCGACGGCGAGCACGGTACGGCGTGACAGGTGTTCCAGTCCAGCCTCGTTATCGATCACGATATGCTGGTAGTTATCCGCCAGGCGCTGAATCACGTCGCGCAGCACGTTATTGGCATAGCAATAACAGCCGGGGCCTTCCGGCCGTCCCATCACAATCAGGTCGTAGCCCGCTTCCTCTACCAACGCCTCTTGCACGCGGAGATCGAGGAACTCTTGCTTGGCGATGCCGGCCAATTCCTTGGCTACTTTGCGCGCATCCTCGCGAATGCCGCCCACCGTGGCCTGGTAGTCAATCCCGAGCGCTTCGTTCAGGTTGGCGTTGGAATCGGCATCGACGGCCAATACAGGCGTCTTGCCCGCGGCAACGAGCCATTGAATGATGAGCGAAGAGATGGTGGTCTTCCCGACTCCACCCTTCCCGGTGACTGCGATGGTTGCACTCATAAACGCACTGATTCCATTCCACCTCCGGGCGCGGCGCGCCCGGAGGCAAGCAGGGGGAGAAATTAGGCGAGCACGCCCATGCGCTCGCGCAGCGCGTTGCTGGTCTGGCCCAGCAGGCTGAACACCTTCTCCGCATCGGCGACGGGCAGCGAGCCGGTGCCGCAGGACGGCGTGATCATCGCCTGGTTGAGAATGAGTTCGCGATCCAGGCCAGCGGCTTTCGCCAGGTTGGCAACACCGGCATCGAATTTCGCCACCAGGCTCTCGACGGTCTGGTCATGGATCTTCGCGCTATTGGTCGGCACGACGCCCCAGGCCAGCCCTTTGCCGGCTTCCAGGTGCGCCTTCATCTCTTTCGGGTAGAGGGCGATGGTGTCGGCGAAATCGAAGGCGTCGAAGTTGACCAGGTCAACACCGGCGTCGATGAGAATCGACCATTCCGTGTTGCCGCAGCAGTGCACACCGGCAATGGCGCCGGCGGCATGAATGACTTCGATGACTTCATTCAATTTGGCGACGACATCGTCACGCGATACGCTCACATAGGTGGAAGACCCGAACGCGGAGAGAATCGGCTCGTCCACGAAGCAGATGACGTTTTCAGCAAAGCCTTTGTAACGCTCGATCTGCCAGCGGCACTTCATGGCCAGCCCCTTCACGACGACGTCAATGAATTCGGGGTTGTAATAGATAGCGCGCTTGTTCTCGTCCACGATGGTCAGCCCGAAGCTGATGGGCCCGGTGGTCTGCACCTTTACGAAGGGGCGGGTGCCGCCGGCCGCTTGCAGCGCGGCTTCCATGGCGTAAAAGCCCTTGGAAAACGCTGGGGTGATCTGGAAGTAATCCAGGTTCTCCATGAGGAAGTTCTCGTAGAATGTCGCCAGATCCATGGAGTAGTCGCCGGTGGTATCCATGAACAGGCGCTCTTTTTCACGATCGATGACCACGCGCGGCAGACCTTCGGAATACTGCATTTCCATCTGCTCGTTCATGCCGTTTGCGGGCAACTGCGGCCAAATGGGGGCGTTCGGGATGTTTTCCAACACCACACGCACCGCATCTTCCGGTTTCGCATGCGGCAAACTGCCAATGGCCGTGGCCGTACATTTCGGTGAAAACTTCATAATGACTCCTCACAGATCGAGAGTGGTTGAGATTGTAGGTTATGTTGTCATGCCGCACATGGCATCCAGTGTTAACGTTCGGTCGCAACCGCCGTGTCACGTGCCTCCAGTAAG
>DASXVL010000695.1:0-24541 GCA_036504255.1 Armatimonadota bacterium
CAATTGTTCCGAGCCATCGCAAGGTGTGGCAGAGTTTGTCCGCAGGGATGCGGGCAATAGCCACGGAGTGGCGACAGCTGCTAGCCAGGTGGCGGCAGGATGCCGCCCCTGGAAACGACGTCGCCAAAGTCACTCGCCGACATGGACGTCGGCGCATAACCGCAGGGATGCGATAATCAGGACAGTGGCCGATGCTTCTGCGCATACGGTCGTATTGCCGGTGCTCGCGTCCTGCGATCAGTGCGCCAACGTCCTGTCGGCGCGATTTATGGTCGTCCCTATTCCCGGGGCGGCCTCCTGCCGCCACCGGGCTAGCGGCTTTTCGCCCCGCTTCGGGGGCTCAATTCCGCATCCGTGCGGAATAAGAACAACGGTTCCTTTGCGCATCGATTTGCCCGTCTTTCTGATGCAGTCATGAAGATCAGGCATACAACCCAATGGTTCGTTACCCGTATCTGGAATTACGGTACGCCACGCGTCAGGCGGGTCGACAAGAAGCCCCGTGTCTGGCATAGTATAGCGCGATGACTACTATTCCTACAGCGAACCCAACCGCGAAGATTAATGCCCGGGCGGTACAACGCCTGCAGCAGGGGCATTTGTGGATTTATGCGTCCGACGTGATCAATGTGCGCGACGCCGAGCCGGGCGATGTGGTGGCGATGCACGACGAGCGGGGGTACCCGCAGGGCTATGCGTTTTTCAGCGCCTCCTCACAGATCACCTTGCGCTGGTGCGCGCCGGTCGGCGATCCGCCCGACAAGGAGTTTTGGCGCGCGCGCCTGCAACAGGCGGATGCCTACCGCTGGCAAGTGGTCGAGGATACCGACGCCTACCGCATGGTGTACAGCGAGGGCGATTTGCTCTCCTCACTCATCATCGACCGCTATGGTGACCACCTGGTGCTGCAAACGCTCTCACAGGGTACCGACCGCCTTAAAGATACCTGGGTGGCGCTGTTGCAGGAGCTCTACAGTCCCGCCTCCATCATCGAGCGCAACGACGCGTCCGTGCGCAAACATGAGCAGTTGCCCACGCAGTCGGGGGTATTATTCGGGTCCGTGCCTGATGAGGTGGAGATCCGTTTGAACGGTGTGGCCTTCGGCCTCGATCTGCTCGGCGGGCAGAAAACCGGCGCGTTTCTCGACCAGCGGGAAAACTACGCCGCCGCCGCGCGCTACGCGCATGGGCGGGCGCTCGATGCCTTCACTTTTGCCGGCGGCTTCGCGCTGCACCTCGCGCCCAACACGGAGAGCGTGCTCGCGGTGGATATTTCTGAGGATGCCACGGCGCTGGCGCGGCGTAATGCTGCACGCAATGAGTTCGGCAACGTCGAATTGGTCACGGCGAACGTCTTCGACCTGCTGCGTGACCTGGAGAAAGACGGCGAACGCTTCGATACCATTGTGCTCGACCCGCCCGCCTTCACCAAAGGTAAGGCCACGGTGGAGGGCGCGTACCGTGGCTACAAAGAGATCAACCTGCGTGCGTTGCGCCTGTTGAACCCCGGCGGCACGCTGGTGACGTGCAGTTGTTCGTTCCACATGTCGGAGGAGCATTTCGTGGAGATGCTTACCGACGCGAGTGGAGACGCGCGTCGCCCGCTGCGCCTCGTTGAGAAGCGCCTGCAGGCGCGTGACCACCCGATTTTACTCAGCCTGCCGGAAACCAAATATCTCAAGTGCCTTATCGCGGAAGTGGTGTAATACCAATTGCTCCGGGAGCGGCCCTCATCCGCCTTCGCCAAGGCTCTGGCGGACAAGCCCCAACCCCTCGCCCCCTGCTGGGCGAGGGGCCATAAGGCTCGCTTGACCGGCGACGCCTTTCTCAGCGACAATGGCGGCATGAGTACCGAACAGAAGAAGGCCTATCTCCTCGATATGGATGGCGTGCTCGTGCGCGGACGCACGCCCATAACCGGCGCGCAGGCATTCATCGCCCGCTTGACCGCCACGGAGACGCCGTTTCTCATCCTGACCAATAACCCGATGTACACCCCGCGCGACCTGCAACATCGTCTGGCGTCGGAAGGGCTGCAGATCCCCGAAGGGCACCTCTTTACCTCGGCCATGGCGACCGCGCAATTCCTGGCGCATCAGCGCCCCAACGGCACGGCGTTCGTCATCGGCGAATCGGGGCTAACGGAGGCGTTGCATGAAGTCGGGTACGTGCTGACGAGCAGCAACCCTGAATATGTCGTGCTGGGTGAGACGACCTTCTACAATTTTGAACGCATCACGCAGGCCGTGCGCCTGGTGGCGGCCGGGGCGCGCTTCATTGCCACCAATCCGGATCAAGCCGGACCGACGGAAGGGGGCATCGTGCCCGCCTGCGGCGCCATGGCTGCGCTCATCGAGACGGCGACGGGGGTGAAGCCCTACTTTATCGGTAAGCCAAACCCGCTCATGATGCGTAGCGCGTTAAATTACCTCGGCGCGCATTCGGAAAACGCCGTTATGGTGGGCGACCGTATGGAGACCGACATCATCTCCGGCATGGAGGCTGGCATGGAAACGATTCTGGTGCTCTCCGGGCTGACGACCGCACAGGAGGTGGAGCGCTATCCGTACCGGCCGACACGCATCTTGCCGTCGGTTGCGGAGATTGAGATTACGTAAGCGTGGTCACCAAAAGAAAAAAACCGCCGAGCGTAGAGTCGATCGGCGGTTTCTTATTGAGGCCGCGGGGTTGCCCGTGCACAGTGCCCGGACCGACGGATCATTCATCACCGTTATCTACGATGACGGTACTGAGTGATCACTGCGAAATGGGCGTTTTTCCCGCCCATCCCACTCCCGCGCACCCTCAATGCGATTGATGCCTTACCATACCATCATGACACCCGACTCACAAGGGGATAGATCTAACAACGTGCGTGTGAATGTTCGCACAGGAAGACATCGCCGATGCGCGAAGAAGAAGGCTATGTCAGGAGGCGGAAATTAATGCAGAACGCAGAAACCAAACCATGGCAGGGGCGTATCGCCCTGGTTACCGGCGCTTCGCGGGGTATCGGGCGCGCCATTGCCCGCGCCTTGGCCGCACAGGGAGCCACGGTGGCGATTACTTTTCGCGAACAGGCCACGATGGCGGTGGAGGCGGTACGCGAGATCGAGGGTGAGGGCGGCATCGCTGCGGCCTTTCAACTCGATGTCCGTGACGGTCTGCGCGTGAAAGAGGTGACCCTGGAGATTCAGGAGCGCTTCGGCCCGATCGCGATCCTCGTGAATAACGCCGGGATGGTGCGGGACAATTACTTGCGCTTCATGGCCCAGGATGAATGGGACGATGTGCTGGATACGAATCTCACCGGCGCCTTCCTGTGCGCGAAAGCAGTGTTGCCGGGCATGTTACGGCTGAAGTGGGGGCGCATCATCAATATCAGTTCCGATGCGGCGCACACCGGCGATGTGCGCCGCGCCAATTACGCCGCCGCCAAGGCGGGACTGCTCGGCCTCACACGGGCGTTGGCGCGCGAGGTGGCCGGGCAGGGCATCACCGTGAACGCCATCTGTCCCGGTATGATCGAGACGGAATTGACGGGCGGCATGGAGGACTCACGCCGCGAAGGCTTGTTGCGTGGCATCCCCGCCGGGCGTTTTGGCACAGCGGAGGACGTGGCCGCCCTCGCCGCGTTCCTGGCCTCCCCGGACGCCGGCTATATTACCGGACAGGACCTCTCGGTGGATGGCGGACTCCACATGGGGTGAGTGTGCGGTCACGCCTGTTGCAAGGAGGTGCGCATGACGCAGGTGACGATATGTGCGACGCCGGGGTGCCGGTTGCCCGCGCTCTTTCATGCCGAGCAGTGCCGGCAGCATTTGCCGGATGCGGCGCAATTTTTTGGACGACTGCCGCAGTGGCTCGGCACGGCGGAGGGAGCGAATTTGGCGCGGGTGGACTTGCGCCATCGGGAGATCAGCGAAGCGCACCTGCATGGTGCCACGCTGACCGGGGCGCTGCTTGATGGCGTGCACCTGAGCGAGAGCGTGCTGGAGGGGGCGGTGCTGCATGGCGTGAGCGCGCGCGGCGGAGAATTCGTCGCCCTCGAAGCGGAGGGCATGGACGCCGCCCACGCAGTGTTCACGGCGACCCGCTGGCAGCATGTCTTGCTTGATGACGCGCGCCTGGTCGGCGTCATCTGGGAGTCGTCGGAGTTGCGCGGGGTGGAGCTATCGCGCGCCGATCTGACACGCGCCGCGTTTCGCGAGACGCTCTTTGCGCAGTGTACGCTGGTGGAGGCATGGCTGGCGGAGGCAGACCTGGCGAACGCCACGCTGGATGGCTGCGATCTGTCGTGGGCGGTATTGGCAGGGGCACGCGGCGAGGGGCTCTCCTTGCGGCGCGCGCAGCTCTCGCATGCGAATCTCGTCGGGGCGTTTCTCGATGGCGCGGACCTGACGGAAGTCGTGGCGTGCGAAGCGCGCTTCAGCACCGCCACGTTGACGGGCGCGCGGTTCTCCGGCGCGGATTTGCGTAAGGCTGTGCTGCGGGAAGCGGATTTACGCGGCGCCGACCTCGCCAACACGGACCTGCGCGGCGCTATTCTGGAACGTGCCAACCTGGACGGGGCGAATTTGTCCGGGGCCAATCTGGAGGGCGCAAACGTGCAGGGCGCGGTGCTGCCGTGAGCGCGACGGCCCGCGTGCGACGAGGCATGCCATGGCGCATCGCCCGCGTTTTCTTACGGGCATTGATCTAAACTTCAGAGTAGTCATCACTAGATCTCATCAGTCACCCGAGAAGGAAATATGAGTATGAAAAACAGCATACTATCAGTTGTTGTACATGTTGCCATACTGCTCGTTTTACTTGTATTTCCGATAGGCGTTGATGCCCAGTCACAACCGGTCACTGCACGGCATCCGGTCGCCTCTTCCCAGTATTCCTTCGCCTGGAATCAGGTACCTGAGACGTCGACAGAGTCCGTTTTAGCAACTGCGGCACAGCTCCAGGTCGATGCCAGTGCCTCTGCGATTATTCTCCTCGATGAGGATCGTGAAGTGGTTTACCCTGATCTTTCCGTCGAACTGCGTGATCATTTTATCTTCAAAGCCCTGGCGAAAGATGTTTCGTATCAATCGCTCGTTGGCGATGACTCCTTCGACGTAAGTACAGTCGAGAGCTGTCACATCATTCACGCGAACGGCACTCAAGAAGTGGTGAGTCATGCCAACTTCAAGAGAAGATTAACGGCCCCGGTTCTACCAGGAGATATCGTGGACATTACTGCGCACGAGCGGCGTAATCGTCAGGCTCACGCCATATCGATCGGAGGTTGGATATTTAATGATGCCCACTATTTCGTCGTACAATCACGATTTGTCCTCATTGCTCCAACGGCGTTTAAGTACGAAACGCTGACACATGGTCTGGTTCCGTCGGCCTCTGTTCGCGATGTCGATGGATGGCATATTGTCGAATGGCGTGCAACCAACTTGGCCCCTGTGTTAGAAGAGGAACAATCCCCAGCCTTTATGGATCGCATGAACTGGATCATGATATCCACAACCACTGCGTGGCGTGAGTGTGTTCAATGGTACAAAGGTCTCATCAAACCATTCTGCCTTCCTGATGCAACCACACGTGCAAAGGCCGTTGCATTGACCAAAGAGGCCAAAAGTGAGGACGAAAAGATTTATGCGTTGGTGGCTTTTGTGATGAATCTCAAATCTCGAAGTCATAATCGCGGAGTGATACCAGCAAAACCGTCGCAGGTGTTGCGAGATAAATACGGCGATTGCAAGGATAAATCCATGCTGCTGTATGCGCTACTGGCGTCTATTAATGTGAAGTCTGATCTCGTACTTCTTTGTGCCAACACAACGAGTGAGGTAATGCGTGCAAACGACTTCCTGCATATTAATCATGCTAACGTCCTTGTGCATACTGTTCATGGGGTGTTGTGGATCGACCCCACTGCAAATATCCTGATGGAAGGCGATAGTCTGCTATTCTACGATGAGGGAGTGCCAGCCCTTATCATTAATGATGCCACAACAGGATTAACAACAACGCCAATTTTGCCGGTTGAAAAGCATGCCACGGCCAGTGTCTTTTTTCTGACGTTGTCCGAAGCTGGCCGACTCCAGGGTACTGTTAGCGCACGCTCGACCGGTAGTCTCGGCGCTGCTTGGCGTGAATGTCAGGCAATGCCGACTGCACAATATAAGCAAACATTGCAGTTAGTTCTCACAGATATGGCCGGTGATGCCCAACTTGACAATGGCGCCTTCACGGACACGGGGCACACTATCACTGATGCTATCCCGGGATTTACCGCGACTTTCCATCTCGATCACGGTGCCACCCGCAAGGATGACACCCTGCAGCTTTCATCCTTGCCATTAAAGGCGCCAATCCCGTTGGTCGATCCGACCCCGCGGAAGACGGATGCTGATATTTCCGCCACCTACGGAAAATATGTCACGGATATTAGCCTTGAACTCCCTGTGGGCTACACCTTGCCGCAACTCCCAGAGGCGAATGTCACCTCGCCTTGGGGATCTTACCGGAAGACTGCAACATTGCAGGGCAATATGCTCATCGTGCATTGGGAAGCGACACAAACTGTGTTACGCGTCCCGGTGAAAGAAACGGCACAGTATTACGCGTTTATGTACGCTATGTATCAGGCGAGTACCACGCCGCTGATATTGAAAAAGATTGACGTGACTTCTTTAACAGCGCCAGCACTGAATTGATAGTGTAAATAATAATATTGCTAAAATTTAGGTGCCATAGTGAATGTTGTTGTGTTGCTATAAAGCAAAGCACCCCTCGGTCTGTCACAGTTAGCCTACTCGTTTTTCAATACTCATCGCCGAGACCGGTGTCTGATTTTTCTGGTGTTCCCGCGCTCCTAATGGGGGATGAACATAGCAGGGTTGCGCATACAGAGTAAAGGTATGGCGCTCTCTTGCAAGAGTCGATTTGTGCTAAATAGTTACCTGACCGGAGGAATTTCACCCATGCTATGCCCAAATACCCATCTGATCCTGGCTATTATTCATACGAATAGAAGATAGCAGCATTGATACGTTTCCAATAGCGAGACACAATTAACCCGGAAACATCATCTATGTTTCCGATTGATGGAACATCAGGATTACCACTATGATCTATGTGCGTGCGTTTGAACTGGGATATTATCCGATCCGCGGCTTTCTCGCCTGGGCCGAGGGAGACCGCACGGCGATTTTTGTCGATCCCGGTGGCTGGGATGACGCTATCGCCACCCTGCTGGAGACGCTGGGATTGACGCTGGGGGCGATATTGCTCACCCACGGGCACGAAGATCACACTGGCGGCGTGGACGCCATGGTCGCCAATCTCGGTGCGCCCGTCTATGCGCATGCGGGCGATATGGCGTTGCTCGCGCGCCGCCCGGACACCGTGTTAGCTGGGGATGAGTGTGTGCCCTGTGGTTCGCTGGCGTGGCGCGTGCTTCCCGTAGCGGGACATACCGACGGCTCAGTCGCCTATGCCGCCGGCGATGTCGTGTTCACTGGTGATACGCTGTTCGCCGGGGCAATCGGCGGTACGGCGAATCTGGCGGCCTATGAACAGGAGCGCTTTGCGATTCGCACGCAACTCTTTCCGCTGGGTGACGCGACGCGGGTCTACCCGGCGCACGGTCCGGCGACGACCATCGGCATCGAGCGCCGCGCGAATCCATTTTTGCGCTAATGCGTAATCGGGGGTACAATTTAACGGTGAGTCACCACGAGAGAGGGCGGATGTCGTGAGTACCGGTGAAGCGCAGGAGCTTTCCATTTCCATCATCATTCCGGCGCGGAATGAAGAGCACTATCTCGAAAGCTGTCTGCGCGCGGTCCAGGCGCAGCAGCGCGCTATCCACGAAATGATTGTCGTCGATAATGGCAGCACGGACGGCACGGCGCGCATCGCAACCGCGTTGGGTGCGCGGGTGGTGTCGGAGCCGGTGCGCGGTTTGCCGCGGGCACGCGAAGCCGGGCGGCGCGCTGCCTCCGGCGCTTTGCTCGTCTACCTGGACGCGGACATGATCATCCCCCCTGACTACCTCACGACGCTCGCAGCATTCTTTCGCGCCCACCCCATGGTGTTGGCCGCCAGCACCCCGTTCCGCTACTATGATGGCAATTGGCTGACGAATAGCATTATCGCGGCACAGTTTGCGATCTACAAAACCTTGCATGTCCTGCAGATCACGCGCTTCATCTTCGGTGGCAGTTTTGCCGTGCGACGTGAGACCCTCGCCCAGATCGGCGGCTTCAACACCGCCATCGAATTCTATGGCGAGGACACCGACCTCTCGAAGCGTCTCGCGAAATGCGGTCCCGTCGCCTTTCTCGATGGAGTGCGCTCGCAGACCTCGGCACGCCGCTATGCGCAGCAGGGGGTGCTGAAGACCTGCCTGCTCTATCTATGGCATTACCTACTGATCCTACTGTGCGATACGGCGTCATGACCGGCGCTTGCACCCGTAAAAGCACAAGGTTATCCCTTCACCGATCTATCATCCGAGAAGTAAGCGATCTATGCAAACTATTGGTCTGTTGTTAGTTTCGAATATTTTTATGACGTTTGCCTGGTATGGCCATCTGCATTATCGAAATTCGCCGATCTGGAAAGTAATTCTGGTCAGTTGGCTCATCGCTTTTGTGGAATACTGTTTTCAGGTGCCCGCCAATCGCTTTGGGTCATACCAGTTCTCCGCCGCGCAACTGAAGGTGATGGCCGAGGTGATCTCGTTGGGCGTGTTTGCGGTGTTCTCTGTCCTCTACTTGAAAGAATCGTTCAAATGGAATTACCTGGTCGGATTCGGCCTACTCATTGGTGCGGTCTTTTTCGTTTTCAAGAAGTGGTGACCTTGCTCATCCTGCTGGTTGCTCGCCGATCCGTCCCTTGGGTTTGTGTGGCGCCAGTGAGTGATAGATACGCCAGGTGATGAGGATGATAAGCAGGAAGGACACGATGTTGATGATCTGTTCAAAGCGATTGCTGCTGCTCCACGCCTCATGTATGGTATAACCGAGTCCGAGGGCGACAATGACCCAGAGCAAGACGCCAGCCGAGTCGAACAGCATCCAACGCGCCGTGTTGAAATGTGTGCTGCCGATGGCGCAGGGGAAGATGGTGCGGAACCACGGCACGTAGTGGTACGAGAGTAGTAACCAGGCGCCTTCCCGCTGTAGCAGCATGAGCAGATGCTCAACGAGTTCTCGTTTGCCGCGCAGCAGGCGGTGTCCCCAGAGATATCCGAGCCAATAGCTCCCCTGATCGCCACAAACCGTGCCCAGCCAGGCCGCGAGTAGGGTGGGCAGCAGGGGGAAGGCGCCGTCGGCAACCAGGTAGCCCGCCGTGACAAGGATGGCGAAGCCCGGTATGACGACGCCGGTGAAGAGAAACGTTTCGGAAAACAGGCCGAGGCCAACCGCCCACAGGCCGTACCGATGCAGCCAGGGGCGTAGGGACTCGATCACGGGGAGCAGCCCGTTCGCGAGCCGCGTCCCGTGCTGTATGAGTTCATCGAGCGCGTGCCAATCCATCATCTGTGCACTCTGGGTTTTCGTGAGCCGTACCGGGTTTTGCGCAGTGTTATACTATCTTCGGCGCATACGCCATGTCTGCAAACATTGGTATGGCCGTATCTCGCGCACGCACGTTCCCCGGGTCTGAGGTACAGGACAATTGTCCATGCCGCGCAGGGGTGACAGTGTTCGGATATTACGCCCGTATCTATCGGAGAGGAGGCAAATGCTATGTGGCTCCCTCGGCTCTTTTTTGCGTGCTCCTTCCTTGCGCTGTGCACGTTGAGTGCCTGCGCAAACCCGCCGGTACGCTGGGAGGCACGCGGCCCCGGCGGCGGCGGCGCGATGTACGCCCCCACTATCAATCCCTTCAACCCCGACGAACTCTACGTCGCCTGCGATATGACCCCGCAGTTTCACAGCGTGGACGGCGGCAAGACGTGGATGACCGAGGATTTTCGCCAACTGCAAAGCGGGCATGAGTGTGCGGTACGCTTTACGCAAGATCCACTGGTGCGTTGGGCGCTCGATTATTCCTCACCAGGCGGCAGCGATGCGGTACGTCCGGTGAAGAGTGTGGATGGCGGGAAAAGCTGGCAGTTACTGCCGGAATCCGCCTGGCCGCGCGAGCGCAAAGCAGAGATCCTCTACGCGGACCCGCAACACCCCGAGCGCGTGGTCGTCTCCGCCGAGTCTTCGCAACTGTGGACGACGCTTGACGGCGGCAAAACCTTTGCGCAGAAGGCAGCGACTTACTCGTCGAACGGGATGCATCTCGCCGGATGTTTCTTCGATGGCGATACGATTTACGTGGGCACGAACGCAGGGTTCTACCGCTCGGCAAATGGCGGGGCCACCTTTACGCAACGCGACATCAGCGGCATGCCACCCGGCGAATACCCGGTATCCTTCGCCGGGGCGAAACGTAATGGGACGCTGCGTTTTTACTGCGTCACGACGAAACGGATTTGGGCGAACATTACTGGCAGCGAACATGCCGCCTATCAGGGCGTGTATGTGCTCGATGCCGTGCAGCAGGGGTGGGTGCGCAAGACGACCGGCATTGCGCCAAACGTCCACCCCTGGTTCGTGAAAACGGCCGTCAACGACCCCACGACGGCGTATCTTGCCGGGGGCAGCACGGACGGTGCACCGACCATATACAAAACCACGGACGGCGGGGAGACATGGAGCAACGTCTTGCTGACGACGGGTAACCGCAATATCACCACCGGCTGGGCGGGTGATCGTGGCGATTTTCGCTGGTCGTTTCCCGAATATGTGCTCGGCTTTGATGTGTGCCCGAGCGATGCGAATCGCGCTATTTTCACCGACCTGGGCTGCGTGCACCTCACCACCGATGGTGGGCAGAGCTGGCGCGAGGTATACACCACGCTCGCTGCACCACGTGCGCCCGGCGACGCCATCCCACCCGGCGCGCCGTATGCGAGTAACGGCATGGAGATGACGAGCAGTTGGCGCGTGCACTGGTTTAGTGCGCAACAACTTTTCGCCTGCGCCACCGATATTAAGGGCTTCCGCAGCGTCGATGGCGGCAAAACCTGGGCGTTCA
The DNA here is from genome assembly GCA_036504255.1 of Armatimonadota bacterium. GTDB lineage: Bacteria > Armatimonadota > Hebobacteria > CAIYQO01 > CAIYQO01 > DASXVL01. Next base: position 11,089 of record DASXVL010000695.1, read on the forward strand.
ACTACACCGGGCATAACCTGAATACCATGTACGACCTCGTCACGCATCCGACCATGCAGGTGAGCTTGGCCGCCACCTCCAGCGTGCATGACCTCTATATGAGCACCTACCTGCAGGACGTGGGCATTGACCACGGCCGGGGCATGGTGCTCTACACGACGGACACTGGGGCGACCTGGAAACCGATGAAAGATTTCGGCAAGCCGGTCATTGCGCTGGCGCTGGACCCCAGCAATGCCAATCGTCTCTACGCCGCAGTGGTCCATAGTGTGGAGGGGGGAATCTACGTTACCAATGAGTTGAGCCGTGGCCCCAATGCCGTCTGGACGAAATTGCCGAACCCGCCGCGCACCGAGGGCCATCCCTATAACATACGGGTGCTGCACGATGGCACGCTGGTGTGTACCTTCTCCGGTCGGCGCGTAGGCAACGCCTTCACGCCGAGCGCGGGCGTATTCATGAGCAGCGACGGCGGGCAGAGCTGGCAAGACCGCGGTGATCCTTGTATGCGCTATTGGACGAAAGACCTCGTCATCGATCCGCACGACGCCACGCAGAATACCTGGTATGCCTGCGTCTATTTCGCCTGGGGCGCCGCGGCGCGTGGTGGTAAGAGCGGGCTTTACCGCACGCGCGACCGCGGGCAGACGTGGATAGTGCTGGCCGATGCGAGCCTCTCGCCCACCGGAGTGTTGAACGTCGATTCCTGCACCGTGAACCCGCGTAACGCCAATGAACTCTACTTCACCACCGAGTATGACGGACTCTGGTACACGGCAAACCTCAGCGCGCCGCGCCCGACCTTCACGCAGGTAGCCTCCTACCGCTTCAAGCACCCGGAACGAGTCTTTTTTAACCCCTACCAACCCAATGAAGTGTGGGTGACCAGTTTTGGCAATGGCATCAGCGTGGGGCAGGAGGGGAAGTGAGCGGCGTCTCGCGTAGAGGAAAACGCTTGATGCTTGATATTGCGTGATTTTGCTTGACTATGCTCATTACTGCAGGTATACTGATACCGTTGAGCGCATTTGCGCATGGCAGGGGAAACATCCGCTCGTGCATGTAGAAAAATATGACATGCGAGCAGGCGTTCTCTACTCGGGGGCGAAAGTAAGTTAATGCACCGACTCTGGCCCCCCTGCCGGCGAAGCGTACCTTGCTTATAAGGAGCCCGAGGCAATGAAAGATTGTTGCGTGCTGCCGGATTTCACCCCCGGACAGATTAATCTCCCCTCCATTCCCAAGTTCCAGTATCAGCGGACGCTGGCGGATGAATTGGCCGCTGGTCGGCTGACGAAGTCCGACGCCCTGCAACTGCTGGTTGAGATGCAGACCATCCGCAGTTTCGAAGAGTGCATCGTCGAGATGAAGGATGGCAAGTGGTCCCCGCAAGAGGGCTTCAAGTTCATCGGCGCCAGCCACCTGTCCATCGGGCAGGAAGCCGTGGCCGTGGGCGCGATGAGCACCATCACCAAGACCGACCTCATCACCTCCACCCACCGCGGGCATGGCCATGGCATCGCCAAGGGCTACGCCGCACTGCTGGAGATGAACAAAGACGAACTCATCGGCTGGATGAAGACCTCCGACGCGAGCGCGAACGAGATCGCCGCCGCGGGGAATGAAACCCGTGAGCAGGTACTCGACCGCAGCATCGACCTGCACCTGTTCAAGACGTTCGCCGAACTCTTCGGCAAAGAAGAAGGCTACTGCCGAGGTCGTGGCGGCGGCATGCACATCGCTGACTTTCACGTCGGCCACCTGGGCGCCAACGCTATCGTGGGCGGTTCCTTCGCCATCGCGGTGGGCGCGGCCATGGCTGCCGAAAAGCTGAAAACCGGCCAGGTGTGCATCTGCTTCGTCGGCGACGGCGCGGTCAACAACGGGATCGCCGGTGAGGCGCTGAACTTCGCCGCGCAAGATCAATTCGAGCAGGGCTGTCCGGTGATCTTCCTGGTAGAGAATAACCAGTACGGCATGACCGGCCAGCAGGATAAAGAAGTCACCGGCATCGATTACCTTGCCCAGCGCGCCGTCGGCTATGCGCGCGACGCCATGCATGCGGAAGTCGTCAACGGCATGGACGTGCTCGCCGTGCGCGACGCGCTTGAGCGCGCCGTGGCGCTCTGCCGCAACGGTGAAGGCCCGGTCTTCCTCGAATGTGAAACCTATCGCTACTACGGCCATTCCCTCTCCGACCTGCGCGACACCTATCGCACGAAAGAGGAAGAGGCGGCCTGGAAGGCGCAAGACGCCATCGATTGCTATGTCGCCAAGCTCGTCACCACCGGGGTAGCATCACAAGACGAGTGCACGAAGGTGTTGGCTGACGTGAAAGCCCGCGTGCAGGCTGCCGGCGTGCGCGCCGCCGTAGATGGCACCGATCCCTTACCCTCCAGCATGCTCGATGGTCTCTTCTCCCCCAACTGCTGCGTCGCGCCGGGCGCCGAGTGGAAAACGACGCTGGAGAAAGAGCCGCGCAAAGTACGCCGTGACAAAGAAGGCAAAATCTTCGTGCGCCAGGCTGTCGCCGAAGCGCTCATCGAAGAAATGATCAATGACCGTCGCGTCGTCCTCTACGGCGAAGACGTGGCCGATTACGGCGGTGCCTTCCAGGTGACGCGCGGGATGCTGGATATCTTCAGTCGCGATCGCGTCTTCAACACGCCGATCTCCGAGCAAGCCATCATCGGCACCGCCGTTGGCGCGGCCGCCGCGGGGCTCCGCCCGGTGTGCGAACTGATGTACATCGACTTCATCCTCATGGCGATGGACCAGTTGGGCAACCAGGCAGCGAAGAACCGCTACATGTTCGGCGGCAAGGCCGAGATCCCCATGGTCGTGCGCACCGCCACCGGAGGTGGCAAGGGCTATGCCGGCCAGCACAGCCAGAGCCTGGAAGCCGTCTGCACCATGATCCCCGGCTTGAAGGTGGTCGCCCCGAGCACCGCCTACGACACCAAGGGGCTGCTGAAGTCCGCCATCCGCGATAACAACCCGGTGGTCTTCATGGAACACCAGACCATCTACACGCTGAAGGGTGAGTGCCCGGAGGAAGAGTACCTGGTACCGCTCGGCCAGGCGGCCATCCGTCGTGAAGGTACCGACGTCACCATCGTCGGCTACTCCATGCCCATCCTCATTGCCCAGGAAGCCGCCGAGCTGGCGGCTGCGGAAGGCATCTCCTGCGAGGTCATCGACCTGCGTACGCTCATCCCCATGGATGAAGAGACGGTGCTGGCCTCCTTGAAGAAGACCGGCCGCCTGCTCTGCGTGAACCAGGCCCCGAAGACCGGCTGCTTCGCCGAACACATCGTGGCGCGCATGCAGGAGATCGGCTTCGAATACCTGAAAGGCCCCGCGCAGATCGTCGCCGCCTACGATTGCCCGCCGCCGATGGCCGCGCCGCTGGAAGCCGAATTCCAGCCCAACGCGCAACGCATCCTCGCCGGCATCCGCAAGGCCGTCGGTGTGAAGGTCAACGCTTAATCATCAGGCATCTGTGACACAAAGCACGGCGGACCGGGGAGTTTCCTCGGTCCGTCGTGGTTTTGGTGAGCGCACAAGGCGATTGGTTGTGTTGCGCGAATTGGTAGTTCAGGGATGCACCGGCACAAAGAATGGGGTAGGTGATTAATGGACGACCAGCTATTAATACTATTGGGCATTCTCTTGAGCATTTGCGTGTTGGCTGGTCCCGTGTTGGGCATTATCGCGCTGGTGAAGATCTCCAAGATGCGCGGTGAGCTGAACCGGGAACTACAGCTCCGGCAGAGCATGTTTCGGCGCGTCCTCGAGATTGAGAACATGCTGCGAGGTCGGCTAGCGGAAACCCCCTCCGCGCCCCCGCAAGAAGCGCCCCCGCCTGCTGCTCCAGCGCCGATAATTTCCCCCCCACCGGTCACGCCGTCCAGTTACCAGGTCATGCCCGAGCAGATGACCTATGCAGCGGCAGTCGCAGCAACCGAGCCATCTGTGAGCGCTCCAGCGGCGGACAAAGAGATTGGGCGCCTGGAAGAAAATCTCGGAAAGCGCTGGATTACCTGGTTTGGCGTGCTGGCGCTCTTCGTCAGTGTGGCGCTTTTTGTGAAGCTCGCGATCGACAATCAATGGATCGGGCCGTCGGGACGGGTGATCATGGGGATCATCTTCGGACTGGCATTGCTGATTGCCGGCGACCGGGTGATTCGCCGCGAGATGCGGGGGCTTGGTGAAGGATTAATGGGCGGCGGCATTGCCATCATCTATGTCTCGCTTTTCGCCGCCTTCTCGCTCTACCACCTCATCCCCGCGCCGCTGGCCTTTATTGCCATGCTGATGCTTACCGCGCTCGGCATCGCGCTGGCAGTCTTGCATAATTCGCTGACGATCAACTTCCTGGCGTTACTCGGCGGATTTCTCACGCCGGTGATGGTTTCTACCGGCACAAATTCGCGCGATGCCCTCTTGGTCTACCTGCTGTTGCTGGATCTGGGTGTGCTGGGCGTGGCCTATTTCAAACGCTGGCGCGCGGTGGATATCCTGGCATTCGCCGGCACCTGGATCCTTTTCGCCGGCTGGTTCGCTTCCTATTACTCCGCAAAGCAACTCATCCCCACGCTGTGCTGGATGGGGGCATTTTACCTGGTCTTTCTCGCGTTGCCGTTCATCTATCACCTACGTTTCCGCGTGCCGGTTACCGTCGAGCGCTTTATGCTGGCGCTGTTGAATGCCGCCATTGTTTTCTCCTATGCCTACTATTTATTGACACCAGATTACCGCTTCACCCTTGGTTTCGTCGCCCTGGGCATCAGCGCCACCACGCTGCTGATGGGCACGCTGACGCGCGCACGCTTGCCCAAGGATTCTACGGCCGTCTTCGGCTTTCTCGCGCTCTCCGTGGCGTTCCTGACGCTGGCCATTCCCTTACAATTGAAGTCCCATGGCGTATCGCTGGCGTGGGCGGTCGAAGGCCCGGTGCTGCTCTACCTGGGATATCGTTTTCGCTATTTCCCCGTCAGAGTCGGGGGACTCCTGGTGCTGCTGCTGGCGGTGATTCGCCTCTTTACCAGCTACTGGCCGCTGCACGCCGAACCGTTCGTTCCCATCATCAACCGGCACTTCTTGGGCGCTATCGCCATCCCGGCCATCAACGCCGCGTATGCCGTCATTCATTACCTCTGGCGGCGGGAGGCCACCCGTGCGGATAAGGTGATGCAGCTTATCGCGGGCATCGCTGCCGGTTTCCTGGCGCTGTTTATTGTGCAGGCAGAACTGAGCCTCTGGCTCTCCTTCAATAACCACGATGACCTGGCGCATTATCTGACCGCTGTACTCTGGGCCGGCGGCGGATTGGCGTTCATCACCATCGGCGTTCGTCTGAAGCAGCTTTCGGTTATGGTCGCCGGCACGCTCCCACTGCTTATCGGTGCGATCATTGGCCTGTCTGCCTATGATATTTCGGCGCGCTATACGCTGTGCGCCAACCCGCGCTTCTTCGCTATCATGCTGATAGCCCTTGCGGTGTTCTTGAGCTGGTGGCAAGCCTATCGCCAACAGGTAGAGGTCGGCTATCAGCAGTTCCTCTTCGGGGTATTCGAGATATTCCTCTTCCTGGCGCTTAGTTGTGAAACCTATACCTGGGGCAAGAGCCGCCATGGATCCTTGGCGCTGGGCGCCAACTCTTCGATGGAAAAGGCGCAGTGGATTGCCCAGATGTCGCTGTCGATTACCTGGGGCGTCTACGCCATCGTGTTGCTGGCTGTCGGCTTCTGGCGGCGCTCGCGCGCCATGCGCTTGAGCGCACTCTGCCTGTTCGGCATCACCGCCGTAAAATTGCTCATCATCGATATGGCGACGCTGGAGCAGATCTACCGTATTCTCTCATTTTTCGTTATCGGCATGCTGATGATCGGCGCATCGTACCTCTATCACCATATCGAGAAGCGCCTGGCGACCAGCGAAGGAGAACATCGATGAAGCCATGGTTCATTGCGCTTTGCTGCCTGTTGGCCTCCATGAGTCTTGCCGCCGGGCGAATCGACATCGCCGCCTGGTCGCATACCGCGCCGGTGACGGTCGAAGGGGCTCCGCAAAAAGGCGTGGCGGAGTTCAACCTCTCGCCGGAGGCCATGAACTTGGCGCGACCCGACCTTGCCGATCTTCGCCTGACGACGGCGGGCGGCGAGGAAGTGGCGTACGTTGTGCGTCCCTCCGGAGAAACCGCCGGCGCCGTGCTCACCGGCGGCAGGCTGTATAATCGCGTCTTTCTCCCCAACAAGCAGAGCAGCGTCACGGTGGATTTCGGCGGCCCGTCGCTGAAAAACCGCCTGCAAATTGACACCTCGGGCGACAATTTTTGCCGTTTAGTGCGCGTGGAAAGTAGCGATGACGCGCGGCATTGGCAGATCATCCGTAACGACGGCACGCTGATTCGCGTGACCGAGGGGCAAACCGTCACCTACAACAAACCCATCGTCACCATTCCTGATAACGATCAGCGTTACCTGCGCATCACCATCATGAACGGCACGGCGGACACCGGGAAAATCGAGATCGCGTCGGTCAAGGTGTGGAAATATCTTCCCACCGTGAAGCAAACGACGCCTGTACCCACGCTCGCGAGCACCAGGGGGGAAGTGGAAAAGGATGGCACGACCATCATCACCCTCGATCTGGGTTTCCGCAACCTGCCGCTCTGGCAAGTCACCCTTTCCCCGTCCGACGCGAGTTTCTATCGCGCCGTAACCATCTATGGACGGGATGCGGAACAGCGCGAAATAGCCGTCTCGGTCGAGGACGCGCGCGTACAGAAGACCGTGGTTGCCGAGTCATGGCATGAAATTGCTCGCGGGGTGATCTTTCGCTATCCGGGCTCGGCGGGGCGCGGAGAATCGCGCAGTATCAACCTTGACGGCGCGAAATTCCGCTATCTGCAACTGATCATTGAGAACGGGAACAATGCCCCCCTTCACCAGATCGAAACCGCAGTTACGCGGGTGCTGACTGCCGTCGATTTTCAGCCGGAATCCGGTACCGCCTACCGGCTCTATGTCGGAAACGCGACAGCATCGCCACCGAGTTACGACATCGCGCGCTATCTCGATGCGTTACGCCACGAAGGCGTCGCCAGCGCGGGTCTCGGACCTGTCACCGGCAATCCGGCTTTTAAATCCCCCGTCACGGTCGTCCCCTGGAGCGAACGACACCCGGTGATTCTTTGGATCACGCTCCTCGCCGTGTTCGGCATCCTGCTGTTGCTCATCATCCGCCAGCTTGGCACGATGAAAAACGCAGGCTCGGAGAAGGAGCCAGAAGGATAATTCCTCAGGATGCCCGGTAAGAAATTGTGAAGACAAATTGGATACCCTATTTCAGCGATGCGATGAGGAGTATGTCATGGCGTCATCTTGTGAACTGCATGCGATCGGGCCGGATTTCTGGCTGATTCGCGACACCTGTAACGTCTATCTGCTGAAAGACGGCGAGCATGCGATTGCTGTGGATTTTGGTAGTGGCGCCTGGCTGCCGGAGTTGGCGGCGCTGGGAATCCGCGCGCTCGATCATGTCTTTTTAACGCACCACCATCCCGACCAATGCGCGGGGTTGCTCGATCATGCGGAGCGCACCTTCCTCGTACACGCGCCAGCCGGTGAAGAGGCTTGCTTGAGCCCCGAGGGTGTAGCCGCGTTGCAGGAGACGTCTAGCGCGGGCGCAGGATGCCCGTCCAGCTACGCGGTGCTGCCGCACGGCATTCCGGGCGTACAGTACGATATGGCGGGTTTCTCCGACCTCTGGTGGCGCGGGCGGCGCATCCGCTTCTTGCTCACCCCGGGCCATGGTCCGTTTGCCTGCTCGGTGTTATTCGACCAGGGGGAGCGACAAGTGTTGTGCTGCGGCGATGCGGCGCATGCGGGCGGCACGGTCTGGCAACCCTTTCATCTGGAATGGGATCATTGGACCGGCAGCGGGGCGCTGGCGGCGTGGGAAGGCGTACAGCGGGTGCTCGGTATGCGCGTCGATTTGCTCTGTCCGTCGCATGGCCCGGTCATTGACGCGCAGCCACGTCAGATGTTGCAGACGCTGGCGGACCGTCTGCTGGCATTCTACCACGCCAAGGGGGCCATCGCCGCCGATGAGCCCGACCGCTACCTGGCGGCGGAACCCGTGACCTGCGGCGCGTTGCGCTACTTGCCGCACCTTTATCAGTTCGGCGGCAACGGCTATTTGCTGGTATCGGCAAGTGGCGAAGGGCTGGTGGTCGATCCCACGCTCGGCGATCTGCCCGCGCTGGAGCGGTTGCTGGCGGAAGTCGGCGTGACCCCTACCGCGCTGACCGTGAGCCATTACCATCTCGATCATTGCGACGCCATCCCGACGCTGCAGGCGCGCTACGGCGCGAAGGCCTGGCTACACCCGCAGGTGGCCGCGCCCCTCGCCGACCCGTCGGCGCACAGCCTCCCCTGGCTCCCCAGCGAGCCCATCACCGCCGACGGCCTGTGGCCGGAGCATGGCGTCTGGCGCTGGCAGGAATATAGCTTCGAAGTCACGCACTGGCCGGGGCAAACCTGGTGGCACTGCGGCTACCAGACGACGGTGGACGGGCAGCGCGTCTTCTTTGCCGGCGACTCGTTTCAACCCGCCTCGCGCTGGAACGGCACCGGCGGCTTCTGCGCCTACAACAACAGCCGTTTCGCCGCAGGGTTCATCCCCAGCGCGCGTCTCATCCAGGCGTGGCAGCCCGATGTGGTCGCCGCCGGGCACGGCTGCTGTTATGCCTACGCCGCGCCACAGTTTGCCAAAATTCAGCTGTGGGCGGAGTTGGCGCAACGGGCGGTGACGGCGCTTTGTCCATCGGGTGATTTGGAGCGCGATTACTATCGGGCGGCGGAGGAGATCCGGGCGCATCGGGGCTAAAGGCGGCCCTCACCCCAACCCCTCTCCCAATGCTGGGCGAGGGGCGAAGTGACACCACGGGTAACAACCAGCTTACGCGAGCCCACAATTCTTCTGTCGCACGTGGGCGATGCGCAACAGGTTGCTCGCGCGGGTGACGACGCCCACGGGTTGCGAGGTGACGGCGACGATCACCAGCAGGTCATTGTCTTTCACGATGTTGCGCTTGCAGGCTTCACGCACGCCGCGGTCGAGCATTTCGTCGCTATTCTCTGCCCCCTGAATGAGGAACGGCGTCACGCCCCAGAGCAGTGGGAGTTGCGTCTGCGTCACCGGATTGGTGGTGAGGGCGATGATCGCTTGGTGCGGGCGTGACTTGGAGACGAGGGTGGCGGTGTAACCGCGCTCGGTGGGCGCAATGATGGCCGTCGCGCTCAGGTCTTGCGCGATGTCCACCGCGGCGGCGGCGAGTGCGCCGTCAGGTGTATCATGCGCCGGGGCCAGTTCCACGGGGACCACATCCACCGGCAGCAGCGTCTCGGCGTAATCGGCCACCTTCGCCATGGTGCGCACGGCGTCCACCGGATATTTGCCCACCGCCGTTTCGCCGGAGAGCATGACGGCGTCCGTGCCGTCGAGAATGGCATTGGCGACGTCGGTGACCTCGGCGCGCGTGGGACGCGGGTTGCGGATCATGGAATCGAGCATCTGTGTCGCGGTGATGACCGGTTTGCCGAGCCGGTTGGCCTTGCGGATGATCTCCTTCTGCAAGAGCGGGATGCGCTCCAGCGAGACTTCCACCCCCAGGTCGCCGCGCGCCACCATGATGCCGTCGTAGGCGGCGACAATTTCATCCAAATTCTCGATGGCTTCATGCTTTTCAATCTTGGCGATGATGGGTCGGCTGATGCCTTCCTCAACCATGATCGCCTTGATCGGTTCGATATCCTGCGCGCTGCGCACGAAGGACATGGCGATCCAGTCGGCGCCGAGGCGCAGGCCGGCGCGCACGTCTTCCCGATCTTTCTCGGTGATGGCGGGGATGGGCAGCGTCTCACCAGGGAGATTAATGCCTTTGTGGCTGCCGAGCGGCCCGCTCACCAGGGCGCGGCAGATGATGTCGGTCTCGGTGGTGGAGACAACTTCCGCTTCCAGGCTGCCGTCGTCGAGCAGGATGCGCAAGCCGGGGTGCACGTATTGCGGCAATTCGGTGAAGCCGAGCGGCACCTCGCCGGGTTGCAGCTCGGCACGGTTGGTGAGGGTAAAGTCTGTTCCCGCCTCCAACATGACCGGCGCGTCCATGGCCCCGGTCCGAATCTTCGGGCCGGAGAGGTCGAAGAGGATGGCGACCGCCACCCCGGCCTCATGCGCGATGCGGCGCACCAGCGGCACGCGCGTGGCGTACTCCTCCATGCTGCCATGAGAGCAGTTGATGCGCACGACGCGCATACCGGCGTCAATCAACGCGCGCAACGTGGCCGGGCTCTCGGAGGCCGGACCCAGGGTACAGACGATTTTTGTACGTGACATACGATGTAGATTCCCGCTACAGCGAGAAAATCCTGCCGTGGACGCGGAAAGTACGAGCGCTCGAGCTGCCGGGTACGCAGGAGTTCTTTGCGTATAGGGCGAATTTTCGATACCACTATGGCTCGACACACCGGAACCTATCTAGATCGCATCCTGGCCGATACGGCTGCCGCGCTTGCCGCGCGCACTGACCTGCCGACGGCGCCACCGTCCGCTCCGCCCACGCGTGGTTTTGCCCGGGCGCTGGCCGCGCCGGGCATGTCACTCATCGCCGAGGTCAAGAAAGCCTCGCCGTCGCGCGGGGTGATCCGTGCGGATTTCCACCCGGCGGACATCGCCCGCGCGTACCAGGCGGCGGGCGCCTCCGCAATCTCCGTCTTGACCGATGAAAAATATTTTCAGGGGAAACTCGCCTACCTGGATGAAGTGCGCGTCGCCAGCACGCTGCCGCTATTGCGGAAAGACTTTATTATCCACCCCGCGCAAATCTTCGAAGCGGTCGGACGCGCCGATGCCGTGCTGCTCATCGTTGCCGCGCTATCGCCGGATGAACTCGCCGCATTGTTGGCGCTGGCTACCTCCTGCGGGTTGGATACGCTGGTTGAGGTGCATGATCGTGCGGAGCTTGACACCGCGTTGGCGGCCGGCGCACCGGTGATTGGCATTAACAACCGCGACTTGCGCACCTTCGTAATTGACCTGCAGACGACCTTCCGCCTGCTGCCATACATCCCCGCCGACCGCATTATCGTGAGCGAAAGCGGTGTACAGAGCGCAGCCCAGGTGACGGAACTCGCCCAGGCCGGAGTGCACGCCATCCTGGTGGGAGAATCGCTCATGGTCAGCGACGACATCCCGGCGAAGGTACGGGAATTGCTCGGGCGCTCTGCCGATGTCAAGGCGTAGGGTGGAGGCATGGCACGCACAAACACCACGCTTACGCCCATGAGAAAATATTTTTGCAAAAATGTAGAAGGTATTTTGTAAGAAAAATCGACGCGCCCCCGTCAAGACCCTTGACGCTCCCTTGGCCTTATCCCTATAATGCCACTGTGATTCATTCAGAGGGATCACAGCTGTGGCTTCCCCTAGTCGAAAATGGATGTTGTCGTTCCCCATCGTCAGCGAGCGCGCCAGGCTGGATTGCCGGCCTAAGCCCTGACCGTGTCATGGACGTACTAGGGTAGATTGGAGGGCATTTTATGCAGCCGGTAGCTCGCGATTACTTCGTCGATTTCCATGATATGGGCGACGAAGATATCGTAGCTTATGCCAAGGAGGGATCTCAGCAAGCCACTGAACATCTCCTGTGCAAATATCGCAGCGTCGTCGAGGGGAAAGCCCGCTCGTACTTTCTGGTCGGAGCCGACCATGAAGATATCGTGCAGGAAGGGATGATTGGCCTCTTTAAAGCGATTCGCGACTTCCGTAACGACCGTATGTTGCCGTTTCGGGCGTTTGCCGAGTTGTGTATCAGCCGGCAAATCTTCACCGCGATTAAAGCCGCCACGCGCCAGAAACACATCCCGCTCAACTCCTACGTCAGCCTGCACACCAATCTCTTTGACGCCGATTCCGACCGTACCCTGCTCGATACGCTGGCGGAAACCGCCACCAGTGATCCGGAAGAGGTCGTCATCACCCAGCAGTTCTCCGACGACTTACGTCGTCGCATCAAACGCGATCTGTCCAGTTTGGAGAGCGCCGTGCTGCGCAGCCATCTGGAGGGAAAATCGTACCAGGAGATCGCCGGAGAGTTGAACCGCCGTGTGAAGTCGATCGATAATGCGCTGCAGCGGGCAAAGCGCAAAATTGGCAAATCGTTGAAAAGCATGTTGGTGGTGAACTAACATCTTCTCGCTAGCGCGAAGTCTCACGCCGAGAACCTCCGGGTTCTCGGCGTGTTCGCGTTCTCCCCCTGGGAACGCCAATCTCCTGATTGGCGTCCTTCCCCCGCCCCTTTGTGCTCATGTAGAGGTCTCGGCGTTATCTTGTGCGCAAGCCAAGATATTATTGTGGGAGATGCCGCCCGTTGCACCGCCGGGAGCGTGAACGTCCCCGGCCGCGAAACACCGATCGACACGTTTCGCTCCCGACACCTCGCCACCCTTGCGCTTGCATTGCTCCCTTGGTATATTGTACAGAGCGACCGGTAGGATGGTATCCGGTGGCTGACAGCCTATATTACCCCACATTCACAGCACGCCGGGGTCCCCGGCAAAGGGAGGAACAGCAGATGTCACTTGTCAAAGGCGTATTCACGTTCATGTTGCTCATGGGTATGGCGACGGCCGTACTCGCGGCGCCGAATTTTCTCGGTCCCACCGGTTTGTTGCTGACGCCGACGGTCGAAACCCTCACCAAGGGTAGCTACAACGTCAGCCTCAATGTCTCCGCCGACGCTGATTCGAACGAATATGCGCTCAACTACGGAATCAACCCCAATTTTGAAGTCGGGTTCTCCCGTCTGCCGAGCGAACCTAGGCTCAACTACGCGATGGTCGCGTATAAAGCCCCAAGGTACTACGGCCCAAACACCACCACCATCATCAATGCCAAGTATAATTTTAAAGCGGAAACCGCCAAAGGCGTCGGGTTTTCCCTCGGCGTGATGGACCTGACCGAGCAGACCAACGCCACGGTATACCTGGTCGCCGGGAAACAGGTCGACCTCAAGCCGCTGGCCGCGCTCAAGAATCTGCGCGCGAACCTCGGGATTGCCGTCAGTGATAACGACGGCATCATTCCGCTCGACGGCATCTTCGGGGGCGTGTCCTTTGATGTCACCCCGCGCGTCACCCTGATGCTCGAACACGATAGCCAACGCCTTAACTATGGCGCCCGCGTGAATCTTTTCAAGGGGGTCACCGGACAAGTGGGCTTTGCCGGCGACAAGCATCCCATGTTCATCGGCATCTGCTATGGCCGCAATCTCTAACACTCCGGCAAGCGTTAACGACACTGGCCGCTATGGCGTCGGGCAGCAGCCCGGCGCCATAGGCGTTACTGCGTGGGCTATTTGCCGCGTTTGCCTGCAGAAACGCCCGGG
>DASXVL010000696.1:0-5443 GCA_036504255.1 Armatimonadota bacterium
TCCGGTCGTGGGCATCGAGCAGGGACATGATACCGAGATGCCCGGCGAGCGAGTAAAAGTACGGATAGGTCGCCAGCGTGATCAACGCTGCCAATCGCCAGCCCCAGGGGTGCGGTAAGCCGGACCGACCCACGAACGTCACCTCATCGCTATCGGTCAGCACTTGGCCTTGACGGGTCGACTTCCTCGCCAGCGGGGGGCGATACAAATAGATCGCGGCGTCCTCGTTGGATTTGCTGGTGATTACTGGACGAACAGTCGTCTGCCAGGGCTCCCCCACCGTCTGCCGCAAGCGATGCGCCAGCGCCGCCGCGTCCGCCGGTGAGGGCATGTCCAGGGTATAGCGCCGCTCGCCCAATTGTGGATCGGGGGCTAAAAACGTGAGAAACCGATGAATCGCGGTGACGCCCACCAATGTGGAACACGCCAGTGTGCGCACCGCATGTTTTCCGCAGGATATGACCACGATACAGCCAATGCCGCCACCGACGAAGCATGCCAACCCCCAACCAAAAATCGGTTGGGGGATATAGTTATGGATGACGAGTGCGAGGATGCCGCCTGCCAAATAGACACCCAGACCGGCATAAATTCGCCCGCTACTGGGATGAGTAATCCCCTCCAGTGTGACGACATTATCTCTCACAGATAGCGTGACCCGCCTTATATTAGAAAGCCCGGAATTATCAAATAACAGTTCCCGCCCAGCGCGGATAGGGCGGGTGACCGGCGCGACCGTACCCGCGCGCAGCGCAGTCGCCAGCGCGTGCGCATCGGACGTCGTTGGTGTGGTCACGACCACCTGCTGAGTTGCCGTTTGCAACAATAGCTCCCGCTCATGGAGCGTTATGCCGGTGATCTCTCTGCGCGGCAACGTGAGCAGCCGTCGGCGTAATGGCAGGAACACGAGGAACAGACTAAGGTATGCACCGCCCATCCAAATCCAAAAGGCGTCGAAAAACAGCGTGCGCAAAAGCGGGGGTGGCGATGCTATCGAAATAGCGGTCTGACTGAAGAGCATATAGAGCGGCATCACGCCAAACAGCAATAGGACGCCAACCAGTACAATTAACATGGGGATAAGTGGAGTACACAGCGGTAATTTTGTCACCAGTTGCACATCCGCCGCCGTCACGGTGAGCATTCCGCGTGCATCGTCGCCCCTAATGGCGTCCGTCCACCCGTTATAGCGCACGAAAAATTGTGCCACGGTGTTCCTCCGGTATGATTATAGCGTAAAGGCGGTGCGCCGGCGACAAAACGACGATGCCGTCTCTTATCCGCATAATACAACACCGGCCCGCGGTGTCCTACCACGGGCCGGTGTCTGGTCTACTGTAGCTGACCGCGTTTAGGTCGTAGCGCCGACGAGCGTATCCGGCTCGATGATATCTTCGGCGATTTCTTCTTTCTTCACCACGACGGTGACGCAGGCGATGCGGATGTCTTCGTTCATGCGCATGACGCGGACGCCTTGCGCCGAGCGGCCCGTTTCGCGGATATCACCGACCTTCGAACGAATCACCTGACCGCCGGTGGAGATCAGCAGGACGTCGTCCGTCTCATCCACCACCTTGCAATCGACCAGCGGGCCGTTTTTCTCGGTAATGTGCACCGTCTTGATGCCCTTGCCGCCGCGCGTTTGCACGCGGTACTCGGCGAGCGGGGTGCGCTTGCCGTAGCCCAGTTCGGTGACGGCGAGCAGGTCAAGGTTCGGACGGACGATGGCCACGCCGACCACTCGGTCGCCGGTGCGCAGATCGATGCCGCGGACCCCGGCTGCCGTGCGGCCCATGGTACGGACGTCCTCTTCAGAGAAGCGGATGGACATGCCGTGATGGGTGGCGAGCACCATGTGGCGGCTGCCGTCGGTGACCTTCACCCAGCGCAGCGCGTCGGTCTCGTCCTTCAGCGTGATGGCAATCTTGCCCACGGTGAAGATATTGGCGAATTCCGAGAGCGCCGTCTTCTTCACGACACCCTGTTCGGTGACCATGAAGAGGTATTTGTCATCCGGGAATTCCTTGACGTTCAGCACCGCGGTGACGACTTCGTTCGCGTCGATACTGATAAGGTTGATGATATTCGCGCCGCGCGCGGTACGGCTCGCCGCCGGTACCTCGTGGGTGCGCAGGCGGTAGACCTTGCCCTTATCGGTGAACACCATCAGGTAGCTGTGCGTGTTGGCAATGAAGAGGTGTTCGACCATGTCTTCTTCTTTGGTCGTCAGCCCGATGATGCCCTTGCCGCCGCGTCCCTGCGTGCGATAGGTGTCGAGCGGCAGCCGCTTCACATACCCGTCGCGGGTCATGGTGATGATGACGTCTTCCTCGTCGATGAGATCTTCGATGGACAGATCGGAAGCCTCTTCTTTGCGCATGCGCGTGCGGCGCGCATCGGCGTGGCGCTTCTTCATGTCCAGCAGTTCGCTCTTCACCACGGCCATCAGTTTGCGCGTGTTGGCCAGCAACTCTTCCAGGTAGGCGATGCGCGCCATGACTTCCGCAAACTCCTTCTCGATCTTTTCGATTTCGAGGGAGGTGAGGCGGTGGAGCTGCAAGTCGAGCACGGCCTGCGCCTGCTTCTCGCTCATGCCGAAGCTGTGCATCAGGCCTTCGCGCGCCATCGTCGGGTTGCGGCTTTCGCGAATGAGCTTGATCACCGCATCGAGGTTGTGCAACGCAATGCGATAGCCTTCCAGGATATGCGCGCGTTCGCGCTGCTTCTTTAATTCGAACTTGGTGCGCCGCGTGACCACTTCACGGCGGTGCGTCAGGAATTCGTTGAGCAGGTCGAGCATGGTCAGCGCGTGCGGTTCCGGCTTGCCGTTCTGCTGCACGATGCCTACCATATTAAAGTTGAAGCGCTTGCGCAACGGCGTGTGCTTATACAGTTGGTTGAGGATCACGTGCGGGTTGGCGTCGCGCTTCAGCTCGATGACCATCTTCATGCCCACGCGGTCCGATTCATCGCGCAGATCGGAGATGCCCTGAATTTTTTTCTCTTTGACCAGATCGGCGATCTGCTCGACCAGGCGCGATTTATTGACCTGGAAGGGGAGCTCGGTGACAATGATGGCCATTTTGCCGTTTTCCGCCGGTTCGATTACCGTGCGCGCTTGCATGGTGCAGGCGCCGTGGCCGGTGGCGTAGGCCTCGCGGATGCCTGCCGCGCCCAGGATGAGTCCGCCCGTCGGGAAGTCCGGTCCGGGCATCACTTCCAGCAATTGGTCCACGGAGACATCGCCGTCGCGGTCGATGAGCAACGCACAGGCGTCGATCACTTCGCCAAGGTTGTGCGGCGCCATTTCCGTCGCCATCCCGACCGCGATCCCGCTCGATCCGTTACAGATCAGATTCGGGAAGGCCGCCGGCAGCACGGTGGGCTCTTTCGTCGTTTCATCGAAGTTCGGAATAAAATCGACGGTATCTTGATCGATATCGGCCAGTAGCTCCGCGCCGAGCGGCGTCAATTTCGCCTCGGTGTAGCGCATAGCCGCCGGGGGATCGCCATCGACGGACCCGAAGTTGCCTTTCGGGTGTACCAGCGGGTAGCGCGAATTCCAATCCTGCGCCATGCGCACCAGCGTATCGTAAATGGAGGCGTCACCGTGCGGGTGGTACTTACCCATGCATTCGCCGACGATCGCTGCACACTTGCGCGTGGGGCCGTTGGCGTTGAGGTTGATCTCGTTCATCGCGAACAGCACGCGGCGCTGTGAGGGTTTCAAACCATCGCGCACATCCGGCAGCGCGCGACTGATAATCACGCTCATGGCAAACCGCATGTACGAGTCTTTCATCTCATCAACGATGGAAACATCGGTGAGGGTGCGGGCAATTTGCTTCTCGTCAGACATCTATTCTCCTTGTGGTCGTCATACGTGTCCGTATGCCGGTCCCGTAAACCAATCACAAACTTTTGCTCTTAAATATTTCGACAGCTACGGAGAGCTTTCCTGCTAATCGACAGCGAGTTCATAGTGCAATCCGATGTATATTGTAGCACACATACGTTTTTGATTAAAGCTTTCTGCAAGAATGTCCGCGATAAATCGGTCAAATCACTTGCAACGCACGCAAGGCTTTGCTATAATTTCCCGCTGTAGCCTGCGACATTACGAGGAGGAGCGAAACGTGCCCAATACCAAAGCGTCAAAAAAAGACGTCCTAACCAACGCGCGGAATCATGCGCGTAACCAGTCGGTGAAATCCCGCCTGAAAACCCTGCGGACCAAAGCGATGACGGCCATCACCACCGATGCCACCGCTAGCGCCGCGGCGGTAAAGGATGCCCTCGTGGCGTTCGATGCTGCGGCCACCAAGGGGATTATCCATAAGAATACTGCTGCTCGGCGGAAATCACGCTTAGTGAAGCGGCTCAATGCCGCCTCGCAGGCCTGAGTTTCCCCCCGATGTCCGCGGCTACCAGGTTCTGGGGTGCCTTCATTGTGAAGGCACCCCGTTCTGTGTTGGTGTCGCGCCGCGAAAAACGCGCATCTTTTCCCGTCGCGCCCCGGCGCGGGCAGGAACGCCGGGCCTGCGTTGCGAAATATAACTAGACCTGAATGCCGCACAAAGCGAGAGTGACCGATGACTGACCGCCAATCCTTTACCTACCGAGACGCCGGCGTGGATATCGACGCCGGAGAACGCGCCGTCCAGATGATGAAGTCGCACGTACGCGCGACCTTCACCCCGGCGGTGCTGGCTGAACTGGGCTCCTTCGGCGCCATGTTCGCCCTCGATGTGGCGGACTATACCGCCCCGGTCCTCGTGTCCAGCGCCGATGGCGTCGGCACCAAGCTGAAGGTGGCCTTCCTGGCCGACCGGCACACGACCGTCGGGCAGGATCTGGTGAACCACTGCAATAATGACATCCTGGTACAGGGCGCGCGCGGCCTTTTCTTCATGGACTACTACGCGGTGGGCAAACTCGATCCGATTGTCGCCGCGCAGGTCGTCGAAGGGCTCGCCATTGCCTGTAAACAAACCGGTTGCTCGCTCATTGGCGGAGAAACCGCCGAAATGCCTGATATGTACACCCCCGGCGAATATGACCTGGCCGGCTTCATCGTCGGCATCGTCGACCGCGCGAAGATCATCACCGGCGCTGGCGTCCGCCCCGGCGACAAAGTGATCGGGCTCGCCTCGAACGGGTTGCACACGAACGGCTACTCCTTGGCGCGCAAGCTCGTCTTCGAGGTCGGGCAGTTCGCCATCGATGACATGCTGCCCACCGGGCGCACCGTGGCGGACGAGTTGTTGCGCGTGCACCGTTGCTACGCGCCCGCCGTCCTCCCCGTGCTGGCGGATGACCTGGTGCAGGCCATGGCGCACATCACCGGCGGTGGCCTCACCGGCAACGTGGTGCGCACCCTCCCCGAGGGCTGCCGCGCCATCCTTGACCCATCCACCTGGGAGATCGAGCCCATCTTCACCTG
>DASXVL010000697.1:0-6274 GCA_036504255.1 Armatimonadota bacterium
CATCGCGTCGCTCATGGGACAAAAAGATGTGCGTAAACGCACGCTCGTGCGTGCGGCAGTCAGCGTGCTGGCGATTGCCTGGTTCGCCTTTCTCCCCAACACCTGCTATCTGCTCACCGAATGGCGTCATTTTTTAGAAGCATTACAAGCCACCAACTTTTACGTAAGTTGGACGGGGCAGCGCGATGTGATGTCGATGCTCACCCTCATTATTGCCACTATCTCATACTTATGCTATAGCTTGTTCGGCCTGATCGCGTTCGCGCTTTCCATCCGTCCGGTCGCGCGCTTATTGAAGGATCGCGGCATTGCCACCTGGCTCTTCGCCTTACCGTTCTTTTCGTTGATGTCCCTCGGCGTATATCTCGGCTTAGAGCTGCGCTTCAATAGTTGGGATATTCTGACTCGTCCCTGGCTTATTTTGACGGCGATACACCACGCCATTTCGCGTCCAATCCTGCTGTTGATTATTTTCATTTTCGGTCTCTTTCTCTGGCTGGTGTATTGGCTCTTCGATATCTGGTTTGATGGATTGGCGCTACGTCTGCGACCAAAGCCCGGCGTCGGCGTGTCCGCTACGTCGGAACGGTCGCTGCCCTGAAGTCATTAAGAGCGGGCAGGGTGAGGATGCAGACATGGGTGAGTCATACGCACAGATTTTAGACCGTGCCGTTGCAGGGAACCGCATATCCTCTGCCGAGGCGGTATTGTTATTCGACGTGCCCTTGCTCGAACTCGGGTGGGCGGCGGATGCTTGCTGCCGCCGCTTGCACCCGTCCGCAACGCGCACTTTCCTCATCGGGCGCAATATTAATTACTCCAATGTCTGCATCTCCGGGTGTGCCTTCTGCGCCTTTTTTCGTGGGGGAGCGCATCCCGAGGCCTATGTCCTTGCCATAGAGAAGATTCTCGAAAAAGTGGGCGAGATGGTGGCGGCAGGCGGGACGGAGATGTTATTGCAAGGGGGCCTGCACCCGGAATTGCCGCTCTCCTGGTACATGGAACTCTTCCGCGCGGTGGCGGCAGCGTTCCCGACGGTGCAAATCCATGCCTTGTCACCCAGTGAGGTCACGCACCTTGCCCAACGCGAGACGCTCGCCACGGTGGCGGTGCTGCAATGCTTACAATCCGCCGGTCTGGCATCCATTCCCGGCGGCGGGGCGGAAATTCTGGTCGAGCGCGTGCGCTCGCGCATTAGCCCGCGCAAATGTACGGCCGCGCAATGGTTGGCGGTCATGCGCGAGGCGCACCAGTTGGGGATGCCCACGACCGCCACCATGATGTACGGGCACATCGAGACACTGGCTGAACGTATCGAACATCTGGCGCGACTGCGTGCCCTGCAGGATGAAACGGGCGGTTTCATTGGCTTTATTCCCTGGCCGTTTCAACCAGGTAACACACCGCTTGCACGTCAATTGTCGCGCCCGCCGGCGCTGGGGGGCGACGAATTCCTGCGTATGTTGGCGATTAGCCGGCTTTACCTCGACAATATCCCCAACCTGCAATCCTCGTGGGTGACCCAGGGGGTGAAGCTTGGGCAGATGGGCCTTGCCTTTGGCGCAAATGACCTCGGCAGCACCATGATGGAAGAGCACGTCGTGCGCGCTGCGGGAACGGTCTTTACCAGTAATGCGGATGAGCTCGCCCGCTGTATCCGTGATATGAATTTCGTGCCGGCACAACGTACCACGACTTACCAGATCGTGCGGGAATGGCCAACTTTCTGCGTGACCAATGTGTCGATGGGCGCCTCATCGTAATCTCACCGCGCGAAATGTCGAACTTGTGGCGCACGGAGGATGATTTCTCCCCAGTAGAATGAAGACGCTGGAGGACATACATGGGCGCTTTCTACGATAATCTTCACGTGCGTACGACGGATCGCGAACTCGTCGAGCAAACCTGGCATAGTTATTGGGACGGACGCGAGGAGCGTTCGTGGGCTTGGGTTTCCCCCGAATACGGCGGATGGGTCAGCGTGTTCGATTGGCGTTGCGACCAGCAGGACGCCGATATCCTGGCCGAGTTGGCGGCGCATATCAGCCGCGAAACCGACCGGCCGGTACTGGCGTTTCAGGTGCAGGATAGCGACCTGGCCGAGTACTGGTTGTTCAATCACGGGCACGAGTTGGACCATTTTACCTCCAATACCGATTATTTCGCCGCCTACGCGCAACGCGCCGATGTGACTCCGGAATCCGGTGTGTACTCGGGATTCGGTCCCGACGTTAAACCGGGGTACGCCGCGGATGAAGACCTCTCCGATGGGGGCAACACCGAACTCTTAAAATCACTGAGCGGCACAAGCGTCAGCGATATCGCCTTGGAAGCGATTTTGCGGACACCGGCGGAAATTGCCGATGATATCCTGACGGCCCTTGCCTCGGCCATCGGCATCAACGATATGTGGGCAAGCCTCGGGTATTATTATCTGGCGACTGAGGGGGAAACCGTCATCGCGTTTGAGCAGTTCCATCATTTACCGCCGAATGAGCAGCCGCAAACTGAACGTTTCGCCGAGCATTAAGCGCCGATCAGCAGGAAGATGCCCGTGTGTCGCGAACAGTAGGCGCAAAGGGGGGTAATTCGGATGGATCAGAATGTGCGCATTTATGCGATGCTGTGTCACCTCTTGTCGCTGACATTATATCTCGGTCTCCCGCTCGGGAATATTCTTGGGCCGTTGGTGATCTGGCTGATCCTGCGTGACCGCGACCCGTCGATAAATCAGCACGGGAAAGAATCGCTGAACTTCCAGATTACGTTTATGATCTATATGCTGGTACTGTCAGCGGTCGGCTTCGTGGTGGGTGTTCTCACCTGTGGTCTCGGGTTCATACCGTTGGGCCTGTTACTTGGAGTACTCGGCATCGTCCAGATTGTGCTGGTCATCCAGGCATCGGTGGAGGCCTATAATGGCCGACCCTATGCATACCCAATGACTATCCGCTTTATTCTCTAGCGATGGGCCTCTTTGTGAAAGTGTTGTTGTATGCGCCGTCGCCCTTTCTCGCCGATCAACTTGCTCTATCTCATCGCCTTTCCCCTCGGTATGTTCTGGGTGGAACGCACACCGTTACAGGGGCCGACCCTCTGTCCATTCCGGCTGTTGACGCAGCTGGATTGCCCCGGCTGCGGACTCACGCGGGCCTTCCGCGCCATGGGACGGCTGGACGTTTGGGAGGCGTTTCGGTATAATCCGCTTGGTCCGATCATCTTTTTCGTCGCCGTGCTCCTCTGGGGATACGCGGTGGCGGTGCTGCTTTCCGGCGGCAGGGTAGGGATGCCGGCCGGGGTGGTGCGCTGGCGCCGGTCCCTGCTGTGGGCTGGTCTGGCTTTCTATCTTGGGGTGGGTTTTGCACGTATGGCTTATGAATTGCGCGTGCCTCCTCCACCGCCGAAGACGATTCCGCTACCGGGATTCTCACGCATCATATCGCCATAACCGTTACATCATCCGTCGCCTGGAGTCTTCTGACTTTTAGGTGTCTCGGGCAATTTGTTCTAGGAGTAGTATTACATGACAGCAACGACGACCGCCGGTCTCTTCCCCGGCCAGGGCTCACAGTCCGTGGGGATGGGACAGGAACTCGCCGCGGCGCACGCCATCGTGCGCGATACGTTTGCCGAAGCGGATGAGGTGTTGGGATTTGGCCTGACGGCACTCTGTTTTGATGGCCCCGCTGATGAACTCAAACGTACGGTCAACGCGCAGCCGGCGCTGGTAACAATGAGCACCGCCTATTGGCGGCTCCTCAGCGCGCAGGGGTTTGCCTGTGCCGTCGTCGCCGGACATAGTTTGGGGGAATACTCCGCTTTGGTGGCCGCCGGCGCGCTGACCTTTTCCGACGCGCTGCGCTTGGTACGCCAACGCGGCCAATTGATGGAAGAGGCCGCCGCGGCAAACCCCGGCGCCATGGCCGCCGTGATTGGCCTGTCTGATGAGGACGTGCAGGCGCTCTGCGCCGAAGTCGCCGCCGAACATGGCGTGCTCGTGCCTGCCAACTATAATGCTCCGGGGCAGGTGGTGGTGTCGGGCGTTGCGCCCGCGATCACGGCGTTGCGCGCGACGGCGAAAGCGCGTGGCGCACGGGCGATCCCCTTGGCGGTGAGCGGGGGCTTTCATTCGCCGTTGATGGACGCTGCCGCCGCTGCATTTGCCGTGGTATTGGATGCGGTAAAAATCGCCATTCCCGCCCTCCCAATCATCCCAAATGTCTCCGCTGAACCGACGAGCGATCCCGCTGTCATTCGTGAAATGTTATCACGACAAATCACCGGATCGGTACAGTGGGTGCGCACTTTGTCCACCATTCAAGCTATGGGTGTGCATACCTTTGTCGAAATTGGACCTGGGAATGTGCTGACCGGATTAGTACAACGAACGTTGCCAACGGCGACCGCCGCCACGGTGGCGTCGTTGCTAACGGAATAATTTCACTTCGCGATCCGCGGCGCCGTTCCTCATTAACCAGGGAGGTAGTGGATTATGGGAGACAAACGGTTCGCCGCGGTGCCGATTATCGCGACAATTTTACGAGTGCTCGCTGTACTGATGGTGCTCTTTTTTCTTTATCAGTCGATAGAGGGCGTGAGTGCGGCGATTGCCAGTTGGAAAGGCGGAATGGGGCAGTTACAACCCTACCCGCCGGTCACCGGATTTGGCGCACGCTTAGCATCGTTAGCCGGCCCGCTTTTCAGCCTGATTCTCGGGGTACTCATCGCTTCCGTCGCGTGGGGTTTGGCCGAGTTGTTTGCCATGGTACGCGCACTGGCCCTGACGGAGAAGACCGCTTGTACCTGTGAATGATCAATAAATACCATACGTTGCATTTCCTGCACGGGTCCGGGCGCCTTCACGCCTGCGATTACGCTGCATTGCCTATCGTTAATTTCGCTGTATAAGGAGTACCCATGTCAATTGCCATTGATTTGACCGGCCAGGTTGCCCTGGTCACTGGAAGCCGTCGTGGTTTAGGAAAGTCCATCGCGATGCATCTCGCCGAAGCGGGCGCGGATATTGTGATTAATGACATTACCCCAGGGCAAGAAGAAGCCGAAGCCACCGCCGCGGAAATCCGCGCCATGGGGCGTCGCGCCATCGCTATCTGCGGTGATGTCTCCAAATCCGCCGAGGCCACACAGCTCATCGAGCAGGCGTGGGCCGAAATGGGCAAAATTGATATTCTCGTCAATAATGCCGGGATCACGCGTGACAACCTGCTCATTCGCATGTCGGACGACGAGTGGGAGTCGGTCATCAATATCAATCTGTCCGGCGCGTTTTATTGCACACGCGCGGCGGCAAAGCGCATGATGAAAGCGCGCTATGGCCGCATCATCAACATCGCCTCGGTGATCGGGTTGATGGGCAATGCCGGGCAGACCAACTACGCCGCGTCCAAGGCGGGAATCATCGGCATGACGAAATCCAATGCCAAGGAACTGGCCGCGCGCAACATTACCGTGAACGCCATTGCCCCCGGATTTATTGTCAGCGCGATGACGGACAAGCTGAGCGACGAAGCCAAGGCCAAATACGTGGAGGCCATCCCGCTGGGCCGTCTCGGCACCGCTGATGATGTGGCGAATGCCGTCGTGCTCTATGCCAGTCAGCTGGCCGCTTATACGACCGGCCACGTGCTGAACGTCGATGGCGGAATGGTCATGTAACGCGAGTGTGCTACGCGTTACCTAACTTAGCAACCAGGACGGCGCAATGCGCCGTCCTGGTTGCGTTGTATTTGGTGCGGGCAAGGTTATGGGGCGGTAGCGACGGGCTTTTCCCACACAATTTCCGTGTAGCGGATACCGGCAGGAATAGTCAGCGTATTGTCGAGCGGTTTCATCTCGATAACATCTGTTGCGGCATGCCAGCGTATCAGGCAAGGACGTTCAGGCAATTTTAGGGCAATGTCGCCGGTATCCAGGTAGAGTAGCGCCCGACCCGGTTCTGCAAGGTATTCCCAGGTGCCGTCTTGCAGGTTCATCTCCAGCAGGAGCTTGCCGTTGAATTCCACGCGTGTCGGAATAAGCGACGCTTTGCCATCGGTGCGAATTGGGGGTTCCCCGAGCACGGTTAACTTGTGCCCTTTCGGTCCATCGCTCGCCGGATTGATCGCGGTTTGGTCGTTACGCGCGCGGCTCGTCATTTTGATCAGATAATTTGTGCTTTCGGTAAGCGCCTTGCCGTCAAGACTTTCCGCCACCAACGTACCAATGAGCGTCGAGGTAGTTAATCGGACAGAGTCGGTATGCAGTGCAGTGGGCG
>DASXVL010000698.1:0-3116 GCA_036504255.1 Armatimonadota bacterium
AGGAGAACGGCGTCTCGACCTATAAAGCGCCCTACAACCCCGTCGCCAACGCCTTCCGCACCGCCTTGCTGGTGCGCGGGCAGCGCCCCTATGTGCTCATCTTCGACGACCTGCGCAAAGACGCGGCGGAACACGACTACCAGTGGCTCATGCAGACGCCCATGGACCGCGTTTTCAGCCCGCTCGACGCCACGCGTGGCGTGCTCACGCTGGAAAAGCCGACGCCTGATGCGCCACAGTTGCTGGTGCAGGCACTGGAGAGCGACCAGCTCACCTTCGACTTCCAAACCTATAAGGTCGAGAGTTCGCCGGAAAGCGATGACCACGAAAAGTTCGGCGATGGCAAGCGCCTCGTCGCCACGCGCCACGCCGTGGAGGCGAATTTTAAGATGCTGCTCGTGCCGGTCCGCGCCGACCAGGAGACGCCCAACGTCACCTGGAGCGCCGACCATCACCGTGTGCGCATCGACCTGGGCGGGCAATCCGACGAGCTCACTTTCCAAAAACAGGCGGACGGCCGCACCGGCTTCGCCCTCACGCGTCGTAACGGCGGCACAGACCTGCTGCTCGTCGGCCTGCGTGACTTCTCCCCCACCCCCGGCGTGCGCATCACCCTGGGCGGCCCCGGCAACGTGGCCATTAGCAATGGCACGCTCTACCTCTCCGGTGCCGGCTGGAAGACCTGCACCGTCACCGGCATCACTATCCGCCAGGTCAGCCACGACGGCTCCGTCGCCACAAGCGTAACCACCGCGAAGGGCTGCCAACTCACCGAAGGCGTCATCGTCGCCGGGAAATAAGGCGCACGGCGGAGTGAGTCGTAGCGCGCGCATTTCGCACGTAAATTTACGGAATGTCGGCCCCTCAAGTCCCCTCTCCCTGACGAGGGGACGTGAGGACGGTCAAGGCGCCACAGGGTATGAGCGTTTGGGCACGATGGTGCGGGTCGAACGTGGCTTGGCGCATGTTTGACGGATGACGAGTTCGCTGGGAACATGAATGACTTCCGGGGTGAAATCGCGAGCCGTATGCCCTTCGGCGATGCGCCGCAGGAGGAGTTCGACGGCACGTCGCCCGATTTCGTGGGGGTGTTGCTCGATCGTCGTTAATTGCGGGGCGAGCCTTGCGATGAACGATTGGTTGTCGTAGCCGACCAGGCTGATATCCTGCGGGATACGCACCCCACGTAGCGCTGCACGCTGGAGAAACATCGTGGCAAACGTACCTGAGGTCACCAGCGCCGTGGGCGGCGCTGGGTCGGTCAGGAGGCTTGAAATGACATCATCGCAGTCGTTGTCATACTGACGCACAATGGGCTCGATCCCCAGGCGCTTGGCCGCCATCGTGAGCTGTTGGAAGCGCGTGGAACGATCGACCCCGACCTGCGCGCCAAACATCTTGGCGTAGCCGATGTGGCGATGGCCAAGGCCTCTAAGGTAATCGAGGATTTTTCCCCCAAGCTGGTGTTCATCCGTTAAGACGCAATCGACGGGCAAGCGGTCATCATTAATCAAGACGGGCACAATATTATGGCTCCAGAGTGCCATCAGCGGGGTGTTGGGCAGGTCCTCGATATGGCCGCTGAGAATCAACACGCCGTCGACCTGCTGCTCGATCATCCGCAGAATCGCGGCGCAGAATTGCTCCAGTTGGTGGTGCGTCTGCACGATGATGATCTGGTACTGTGCGCTGGAAGTCTCCTCGAGAATCGCCTCCAGCACCTTGCCAAAAAAGTCGGAACAGACCGATGGCATCAGGCAGGCAATCTTGATCGTCTTGGCCCCTGCGACCTCCGGCGACATACGCGGAGGGGTATAGTGGTGCAACTTGGCAATCGCGAGCACGCGTTGACGAATTTCCGGACGCACGTAGGATGCATTTCGCAAAACACGTGAAGCGGTAGAGGGGGACACATTGGCGAGTTGTGCAATTTGTCGAACAGAAACCATGACGTCTGCAGCCCTTTACGGATGGGGGGATGTGCCTGTATTACCCGTGCATTTCCACAGTCAGTGGCAATTAGTATACCACCTCGCCGAGCGTGAGCGCCAGATCGACCACCCAGAAAGCGCATGGCGAAATATGGCGCAAAATCGCTCGCGGTTGTTGATCCTGGCACATGTTTCAGAAAGCCATGGGCCAACATCTCTTGACGGTGCTGCCGGGAAGTGGATAATTTGATATGGTTTTCGCATGGCATGGCATGGCATGGCATGGCATGGGTACGCGGTAGGCGCTGTGCTGTCGAACACCGTATTATTTTTTTGGAGGTGTCAGATATGGACGCAAAGTCATATCGCCGGTCGGCGGGCCGTGAGGGGTTCACCCTTATCGAGCTACTCGTTGTGATCGCCATTATTGCTATACTGGCGGCTATTCTCTTCCCGGTCTTCGGCAAAGCGCGTGAGAAAGCGCGCCAGGCGAAATGCACCAGCAATCAGAAACAGATTGCCACGGCGTTGCTTATGTACTCGCAAGAGAACGAAGAAAAACTGCCCGCGGTCGCCAACTGGATATCCAGTCTCAACCTGGCCGACAAGGTGTTTGACTGTCCGACCTCGCAAACGCGTGGCAATAGTACTACACCATCGTATGGCTACAACGCCTGGGTGTCCGGCATGTCGCTCGGTGATATCGGCCAATCCTACGATCAGATGCTCACCTGTGATTGCAATCCCAACCAGTCCAGCATTACCTTCGTGGATGATGGCATCGCTCTGCGCCATGATGGCGCGGTGATTGCCAGTTACCTGGACGGGCACGTGGCCATGAGCAAGACGAACAAGATCATCTCACTGGTCCCCAATGGCGCCTGGTTCAATATTCCGCTAATGTCCTTCCCGTTGAATGCGGCGATCGCCCCCACTAAGGGCGATTCGGTGAGCGGACAAGGCCCGGCGGTTGTCGCCACCGTGACCGGTAATACTAGCACGGCGTTCACTTCCCCGCCCTATCCGTTTCCCGCGGATATCAATGCACTGGATGGTTACTTTGAAGTCACGTGTCGCCTGTCATATATGGCCACTGGCACCCAGATCCAGCCGGTATTCACGCTGATGGACGGTGCGAATAATACGATAGCAGGTTCAGGGAGTGGCTTTAATTCGATGGATCAA
>DASXVL010000699.1:0-8786 GCA_036504255.1 Armatimonadota bacterium
CGCATCCAGATGCGACATACCGAGGTTCGTTAACGCTCCATCATCAAAGCGCAAATACGCGCCCCCGCACGACAGCATCCCGTCCATGCAATCTTTCAGGCACGCTGCGCCCCAGGCCGAGCCTTTCATATCATAATTCATGCGTCCGCGTTGGCCATCGCTCTCATACACCGTTTGCCCCCACTCGGTCATCATGTAGCCACGCCACGAACTGCCTGACGCCCAGCCGGCCGCATTCTCCCAACTGCGGATATTCCACAACTGCTGCTTAAAACTCGGCCACGTCCCACACGCCGGTCCATTGCCTACCGCGGCGAAATCGCCATAGAGGTGGAAGGTCAGCACGTCAAAACGCTTGCCATCCGTCTTGCAGTCTGTCGCCAGTTTGGAGAGAAAATTAGGGCCGTTCGATCCCCACACGTTATAGCATGACCCCGTCGTGCTCGCCGGCCCACCACAGATGAGCGTCTTGGTGGGATGCGCAGTGGCATAGCTCTGAATGGCATCCGCCCAGACCTTATAGAGTTTGTAGTAGGCGTTATAGCGATCCAACGATCCCTGGGGAGACCAAGACCCCAGCAGCCAACAATCCTGGGTATCGCCAACCGCGCAGATATCCCATTCGTTGCCCACCTCAAACCAGGCTTTCGTAAATCCGCCATTGACGCTATCCATGGTATAAACGATAAATTTGTTGGCGAAATCCTGATAACGGGTCCAGGTGGCGGCATCCCAGTTCCATGCGCTATTCGGGAAGCTCGGTGGTTTGCGGTGTCCCACAATCACGTGGGGATAGAGGCTGTTATTCTTCGCGTCGATTAATCCCCAGTAGAGATTGCCGTCCGCCACGAAATTCTGATTCGCATCTAAATCGGAGGTATAGGAAAATATCCGCAAGCGTGTCGCTTGTAAGCCTTGGGCAATGGGGGCGTATGCGCCTAACCCAGCCGACGGGCGCGTCGCATCATGAAAATAATCCATGGCGGTGATAAGATCACCGGCGCTGCTATACGTGCCGTTGACAGTTTGGTCCGCCGTCACGATGACGGTACCGGCGCTGCCACGGGACTGGCCGAGTGCCAGCGCTAACGTCATTAATAGCGCAAACATAAACGTGTGTGTACGTATGGACATACTGATTCTTCCTCCAGTCACATTTATCGATGAGAATCTGGCCTGTTTCCCATGGGTCAGCGTATCGCAACGCCGGCGACAGTTGGGAAAAAGCCACCATAAAGCGTAATCCTTTATCAGAAAAATCTGCTCATCCTAATTGCGTTCGCGTACCAACAACATGGGGCACAACCGATCACCCCTCTGTTTCGCACGCGCCAGATAGGCTCTTTACCTATCCGATGACTTGGTAGAAAATTTATCACCTCCTTTGCTTACCCGGCACGATCCGTGAAACAGTCCTGGACCTCCGGCAGTGCCGAAGGCTTGATTTTGTGTACCGCGCAAAGCGGTGTACTGATACTTGGGCCATCCAGGCTGTAGTTTCCGGCCGGGGATAGCCGGGCACACGCTGGGAGTCTCCCCGGCAGATCCGGGGAGACTCCCTAATCATTACTCGATGGCAGGCGCGTTATCACTCTGGGCGAGTTGGCAACTATCCATGAAGAGCTGATAATTGAAATTGCTGGCGCTCGTGGTCACCATGAGCTGTCCGTAGCGTCCCTCGGGCGCCATAGCCGGTACAGTTTGCACGCCGGCAACTTTGCTCACCGCGCCGTCCGGCGCGATCTTTTCGAGCAGACCGTAGGCATTGTGTTGCTGTCCGCCGGCGGTCGGCAGCCAGAGGGTAATGCGGTACCAGCCATCCTCAACATACTGCCCGAGTGGCTGGGATATTTTCCAGTCGCTGGACATGAGTGACACTTTGCGGTTGGCGACGCCGACATTCACCACCCGCAAATTCGTGCGGCTCGGGTCGCGGACCTCCCACCCGAACCCCGCGCTTTCCCCCGCCCCACGCACCAGGAATGCATAGGAGAGCATCGCCCATCCCTTGTTGACATCCGGGAACTCTGTGCCCATTCCCCACATGGTCCCCGTCTGGCTGGTCATGCGATCCAGCAGCAAAGAAAGCTTCCCGGTTTGCGCGCGGGTATTACTGGCGGCGAGAATGTCGTCGCCCATCTCCCCCCAGAGCTTCTGCCACCCTTGCGGGATACTGCCGGGCATGTCGTCTTCGAAATCCTGCTTCCACCGCACGGCAAGCTCCTCCGGGGATGGAGCGAGCGCGCTCTGTGCGAGTTGGCAGTCGTCGAGGAATAATTGATAATTCCGCTTACCTGGCGCCGTGTTGACCATCATGCAGCCATACGCCTGCATCGGCTGCACGGTATTGACCGCGCCGGTGATACCAACGCGCATCCAGGTGTGCTCATCGACGCGCCGTTCCAAGCGCGCGTAGGCTTTCCCTTGTTTGCCCCCCGTGGTGGGCACCCAGAGCGTCATGCGGTACCAGGTGTCACTCGTGATGCCGCCCAAACGCACCTGCTGGATAGGATTGTACCCGACCAAAGACACCGTGCGATCGCTGAACGCGAGGCCGACGATCCGTTCATCGACCCCGGTACCCCGCACCTCGAAGCCAAAATTGACATCCGCACGCGACCCGAGGACGAGAAAATCGAAGGAGAGCACGGCCCATCCCGTACTCACGTCCGGAATTTTGGCCGACATGCCCCACATGGTGTCGCTCTGTCCCGTCTTGCGATCGAGCAGCAGGCTGTTCGTACCGTTCGCCGCCTTACGATTGCTAATCGTGAGCGTGTTATCCCCCGGTTCGCCCCACGCGGGCTCCCAGCCCTTCGCGACATCGCCCGGCTTCTGCTCGTCAAAATCCAAATGCCACAGTACGGGCGTTGCCCCCGCCTCTGCGGAGTGAACCGCCATCGCTCCCAGCATGAAGGCGAGACAGCAGGTGAGGAGCGCCAAGTGAGAAATATGGTGTCTGGTTATCACGAAAAATTCTCCTTTCGGATCGTATCTTGGGGCTATGCACACGGCAGGTACCTTACCAATAGGTAAACAGATAGGGGTCCATGTTCACTTGCGGGCTATCATACAAACACAGATGGGCGATTTCATCACGCAAGGGCGCATCGGTGGTCGCCTCTTCTTTCGCCAGATTCGCCCAGAACGCGAAGCCGCGACTACCCGAGCCAATTTTCAGACTGATGACATTTTCGCCGGCGCGCAGCGGAATATCGACGGTGAATTTATTGGGGCCCGTCTTGCCGTTCACGGTACGGAAGACCAGTTCGCCATTCACCCAGATTATTATGCGATAATCGACTCCGAGGCGCAGGCTTGCCCTGCGTGCGTGTTCGCTATACACGCGTCGTGTCACATAGGCGACGGCGTGATCGGTACACCCTGGTAACTCATGGAGCGTGACACAGCCATTGGGATCAGCCGAGACGGTTTTCCGCCAATTGAGCTGCATGCCGTCTGCGCGTGTGAAGGTGGTGTTCGGATTGGTATCACCGGCGATGGCCGTCTCCTCACCGGGAAAGACAGTCTCCAGCATGAGTTCCCCATCATCCGAGTCCACCGCAAACGGCCCCAGCACATTCCACGGGCTTAGCTCGGTGAAGCGCGGACCGATGCTGAGCGTCAGTAAACGCGCCCCCTGAATTGGCGTGGCGCCAACGCCAAGCCCGGTCAGCAGTTGGGCGATCAATTGCTCAAGCCGGGTCACGCTGAGTTGCACGGCTTCCTGCTTGGTTTGGTCATTGGCATACCGGTTACGCAGCATATCGGGACTGACTTGCACGTAAACGTGTTGTCCTTTTCCCTGCGCTTGCACGAGAAACACGCCATCGCCGAGTACCACGGAACCTGCCGGTTGCCCCTGCGCCGCAAAAGCATCGACACTCAATGCATCACGCCAGCGCAGCAGGTTGGGGCCAATGGCGCGCAATAACGGATGTGTCGATGCGGGGGCTTGCACGATCGACTTGTTTGCCACACGGTATCCCAGGGCCGTTAAGGCCGTCTCCGTCTGCGGCAAGGAGAGAATGACGCCACCATCCTGTACAAACCGGTCGAGCACCGTCCGGGAGACCCCGGGGTCGCCTTCGCCCAGCACGAGCACGGTTGCCGACGGTTGATCGAGCGTGACCTCCGGCGTGAGCTTGACCTGCAACTGGCTCAGCAATTCTTTGCCACGCGGTCCACCAAGGTAGCAACAGCGCGGCCGTTGTGGGGTTGCCTTTGCCAGTAACGTCTCCAGCAGATGCTGGGCCAGCAGACTCGCCGCCGGGTCTACCCCGACGCGGTCAGTGAAGTCGAGTGTCGAGAAACAGATCGCCCCCATCCCATAGCGCCATTGCAGCAGCGGCGAATAGCTCAAGTCAAACTCCGTGGTCAACAGGGGAGTAAAGCCGACGACGTGTGGCGTCTCTAGGACGACTGACGCCACGGCGTGCGTGTTCGTCCATTTCGGCGCGCTGGCGCCGAGATTCTTGCCTTCCGGGATGAGCGTCGGCGTACCGCGCCAGTTCACCAGATCTTCCAGGTGTATGCCAGACAACAGCGGGCTAGCGGTATCACGTGGAAAGACATAGCGCGGCATGGTTTCCAGCGTGCGGAAACCCAACCCTTTCCAGATCTCCGGCTGTTGCTCCAGCAGCAGCACATGTAAGCCCCTGGCGATATCATCCATGGTATAGGGCAGGGTATCTCCGGGCTTCAACGCTTCACGTCCGATGACCAGCAGGGTGACGCCGCGCATGGACATGCCCGCCTGCCACGGCGTCGCATGCACACCAAGCGCCGTCACCCACGGGGTCGATTTCCGCAGCGGATCATAGATGACCACCGTCGCGGTGGTCCGTACCGCCGGTGTCTTGGGGAAGACTTCCAGCGCAAACGTATCTGTCGCCACTACCGTCTGTCCGTCACGCACGGTCAAGGATATTGTGCATGGCGTACGCGTGGTCACCGCAGGCGCTTGCAGCGCAAATGGCCGACAGGTAATCTCTCCCGCAGCGACGGTGACGGCGAGCTGGCCCTGTTGCAAGGTCTTGCCATCGGCAGTCTCTAACCGCCAGTCAGCCGCGAGTTGCCGCGGCCCCGGACCATCCCAGACCACCGCGAGTTGCTTCAGAATCTTCTCACCGGCAAAATAGCTATGCGTCTTATCGGTGTGACGAGGCGCGCCGGCGATATAGGCCAGTAGCGCTTGATTGGCCAGCCGATGAATGGCATAGTTCTGATTGGCCCATGCCGGGGCCTCTGTCACTGTTTCGCGTATCCGTTGGTAGCGATTCAACATATTATCATTCGGCGCAAAGCCCGGGGGATCCCCGTACCCAAGATCGAGACACCAGTTCATCCAGCCCCCATTGACCCCCCAGGTGCGCCAAGACCGGTTGGTATTCTTCACGAAGAGGCGTTGAAATCCCCAGTATTCCGGGAAATCGCTGAGATCGACATGCGCCATATCCCCATGCCCGGAGGTATTCGCCAGGCTGTACGTCAACGTATTGCGCAGCCCGGATGCTTTCTCGTCGGTATACGCGCGCTCGCCACAATACATCGCCAAATACTCAGTCAAGAGGAAGCGTTTGCCCTTCCAGAAGTTCGCGGTATACGGTTGCCCGAATTCCACGGCCATGTAGGGCATATTGCCCGATGCCGCCCAGGCCATAGGCCATTCTTCGCGTTCCTGCAGCGGGATAAAATTCAAAAAGACATTCGAGCTGGAGATGTCCGCGGTACTGCCGTCGCCATGGGAATAGGTTAACCGTGTCGGATCGTCACGTTTGGCGATGGCGGCAGCGAGGTTAATAGTTTTCGCTTGTGCGGCATCTCCACCGCGCGGACGCCGTCCCATGCCCAGCGGGGCAATATTTTCCATGGGACAGTAGGCATTCATGCCCACCCCCCAGGCCAACACGGAGGGATGATTCCGATAACGCCGGACCATATGCGCCATTTCACGCGCGTAATCGGCCTGCATCTGTGGGTCGGCCACTAGCTTGGCGCCGAGATAGGCGATACTGGGCGCGGGTGCGAGAATGCCGTACCCTTTGGCATCGGCCTCGTTGAGTATCTCCTCACTCAACAGCGGGGTTTCCGCCCGGGTACGCCACCAGTTTTCCGGGTGCGGTTGGATTTCAAATACGTTGTACCCGATGGAATGAAAAAAGCTGAGCGCGGGCACGCCTTCGCCGCCAAAGATCGTGTTCAGTCGCCAACGGCAGGGGTGACCATTGAGCATTAATTGTTTGCCGTCAGTCCAAATCTCTCGAAAACCAAAACGTTCGGGGGACGCAAGGTCCAGCAATTGTGTATCCTTGCTGATGTGCATTTCGAGGGTATAGACATAGCCCCCATCGAGTTCCCAGGGAATCGGATTCGCCCATGACGCGGTCACCTGCTGTACCGAGCGTCCGGCGGGAATGGCGATGGGGTCGCTCTGTAACTGCAACACCGGCTTCTTGGCCGCGTCATACACCACGCCTTGCATGATGATCCCTGTTTGCGCCTGCTCTGCCTCCACGTCAACGGCCACCGTCAGCGTTTTCTTTCGCCAACTTGGCGTGATCGACACATCGCAGATCGCCACCGCTCGTGGCCGTGTGGACAAGGTGACCGGCGCGGTAATACCCAATGGCCATGACGCCATCGGAATCGGGGCGTCGCCCGCTTTGCGCGCCGCATACCGGAGGGTGTCCGCCTCGAACCCGCGTGAAATCCCGGTATAGTCTCTGGTCAAGAAGAGACGGAGGGTATTCTCGGCGCCGAACGTGACCGCTGCCGTGATATCCACCTCGCCGCCCGGCCGCAACAATTCCGTGACGCGCCGGTTATTCACTAACACGATGGCGTCACCTTCCAGACGTTGCAGCGACAAAATGATCCGCTGTCCTTGCCATGCGCCAGGAATGTCCACCCGTTGCTCGTACCAAAGGGAGTGAATCTTCGTGGGGGATGTCGCTGCCCAACTCGTGCCGGTCGCCGTGACCGGCCCATAGCGCCAGTCTTGTGCGGCGATGGTGCCCCACTCATTCTCTTTGGGCAGGCTCTCCGGAGACACTGCCGGTTGCACACGCCATTGCATCGGCAATGACACTACCTGGCGTATGGGCGGAGCCGCCATGACGTAACCACATAATAGATCCAACAGTAACCACCATTGCAACACGGAAGAATTGAGTTTCATAACACTCCTACCAGGACGCACGCAGGAATAATTCTAGTAACAAGTGGGGGGCAAATTCGCCCATATGGCGTCCCCTCCCCCAGGCTTGGGAGAGGGGTTGCGGTCAGATCGAATCCACGGTGATATGACTACCAGGACATCATAATTTTGCCATACTTCTGCGCAGACCAAGGCGACAGCAAGCGGAGACACGACATCTTGCCGGCGAAGATGGTATTGGTCACCACGCACCGCGGGCCTGAATTTCTCGAGACGGTATCGGTCATCTGCATGATTATCCCGAGTGATAGATCAAAATTAACCCGCAAATGATAGGTGCGCCCGCCGACGATTGGTGTTAACCCTGCCGTCAGTTCGCTTGCCGGCGTCATGGTTCCTCCCTGGGATCGCCAGGTCCAGGTACCGCCAACGCCGTCACTGGTCAGTTGCATTATACTGGTCGAGATATAGGGATGTTCATCCACGATAAACATAATGGCCCCTGCCCGTTGCGGGGTCGAGGGCGCAATCATATCCAGGTCAAGACTGAAGTTCGAAACATCCACGGCATTCGACGGCGACACCCAGGCACCACCGTCATAGGTGTTATTTAACTTACCATCATTGCGGAAATACCAGCACAAATCGCTGTACCAGCTCTGTGCGGTCGGCGGTGTCAGCGTCGCGACGCCATTCGCGATACTCACGCTCGACAATGGGCTATCGACGTTATCCACGCCACCTTGCGCCCACATCCAGGTACCACTCGCGCGGTTGGTGATGCCGAGCCCCCCCCAACCATTGACGTGCGCCGCCAGGAGCGGGGTCTTCCCGGTAAAGTCATCCGCGTAAAAGTTCAGCTTGCCCGGGTCGGACGCGGCAACATGTCCGTCGAGAAACGCATAAATCGCCTTGCGGTCATGGCGCATGTCTGCAGCAAAGGTACCCGCCAGCCGAGCGGTGGCGCTGTCAGCAAAACAGACCGTCGCTGACGGATTCGCTATCTCGCCCAGCGCGCTGCCGTTCAACCACCAGCCATATCCGTAATCGGGATCAGCGCTGTTCCCTTTTTTGGGCGAGGTGAGGCAGTGCAGCATTTTATCCGGGATTCCCAGATCGGTGACCCAGGTCGCCGTCTCATTCGTATCGTTCGGATCCCAGTACCCATTGTTATTGGCATCCGTGTAACCCTGTGGCACTTTCTCGTCATGCTCCTGGGTATACATCGCCAACGCCAACGCAAACTGCTTCTGATTGCTGGTGCATTGGGCTTGCCGTGCCTTCTCCCGCGCTTTTCCGAATACCGGAAAGAGTATCGCCGCTAAAATAGCAATAATTGCGATAACAACGAGCAACTCAATCAGGGTAAAGCCTTCCCCCCCTCGCTGCTGGCTACGTGCGTGAACTCTCATTTCTTGCTTCTCCTCTCCTTAATGGATTATCACATACTCACTGTGTTATACTAGCGTTAGACTAACGAGTCAAAAACGTCGCGAGACCGATTATCAGAGCGTGCCATGTAAGCTGTTATAACGCTAGAATACAAAAATAATAATCCGTTATCTTTCTACTGTCAATAGGGGGCTTGCATGATTTATCAAGGGTTTCCTATGAGATCGGGGATAAG
>DASXVL010000700.1:0-3551 GCA_036504255.1 Armatimonadota bacterium
GTGACCATTCTCACCGCTGACGCCAATGCCAACGGCCTCTCCAGCCCGAACGACTTCGACAGCCGCCATAACGACAAGAAGGGCCTCGTGGCCTCGTTCTGTGATGGCCACGTCGAATACATCGTCGCCGCTAACCTGCCGAAGGCTGTCATCTACGCTGGGTCAACTTTCACCCCTGCGAACGGCACGTTCTACTCGATCCCTGCTGCAAACATTTTCACCCCGGCTGCCGTTAACGCGACCGCCTCCAAGGATCTCGATCCGAACATTGACTTCTCGCCATATCTGTTGGCGGGTTGCAACGGCGCGTTGGTTACCCTACAGGACACCGCCTTTGCCTCCACGATCACGAGCATCTCGATGCCCGTAAGCAGCTCGCTGTCGCGAGGACAGACGATTGTTATCAAGATCGGTAACGTCGCCGCCGGCGATTTGCCGGTAGCTAACGTCAGTCCGGTATCGATCCATTTTGATCGCTATACGATCCTTGATTACTATCCGATGAATAATCTCGGTGTCACTGACGCGATGGTGCTCCCGACTCTGCGCTATGGCCTCTCCAGCAACAACTATCGCGTCGGCTCCTATGCCGTAATCAAGACGGAAGCTAGCCAGGCGTTCGATGGCGCGCTAAGTCGGTCGAAATGCTGGTATCAGCTGCTGGTGAACAGCACTGACCTGCTGACCCCGACCCCGCTTGCTGTGGCTGCCTCCGGTTCCTTCACCGGCAATCTCTTGACAGAGAGCGCGAAATAACCTGCCCTAATTCGTGAATAACGATCTGGGATAACGAAACGGCCTGCGGAGCAATCCGCGGGCCGTTTCTCTTTCAGGAAAGCGAAAATTGATTATGACCGCGTGCGCTTTGCCTGCCGGACCATCTCAATGAAGAGACGATGTACGCGAATATCATCGGTCAATTCCGGATGAAACGCCGCCGCCAGCAAATTGCCTTCGCGCACGAGAACCGGGTGCCCCTGGAATTCCGCCAACACTTCGACCGCAGGGCTTGAGGCGGTTATGTACGGTGCGCGGATAAAAATGGCCCGTACCGGCGCTCCATCCACGCCCTCCACCGTGAGATCTTCCTCAAAACTATCAACTTGGCGACCGAAGGCATTGCGGCGTACGGTTACATCCATCAAACCTAAGCGCAACTGTTCACTGTCTTCAATCTCTTTCGCCAACAAGATCATGCCGGTACATGTGCCAAAGATGGGCTTACCGTGCGCGGGCAAGCCACGGACAACATCCATCAAGTCAAAGCGATCGAGCAATTTGCCGACCGTCGTACTCTCGCCACCCGGAATGATCAAACCGTCGACCTGGGCGATCTCATCGCGTGTCTTTACCGGGACCGCCTCAGCGCCGGCACGTCGTATCGCTTCAATATGTTCCCGTACATCGCCCTGGAGCGCAAGTACGCCTATACGTAACCCCATCAGTTCCGCAGACTCCTTTGTAACAATATCAGTTTACTCATTCGCGACCAGAGAAGCACGTTCCTTCCCCTGTCCGCTGTAAAGTCCCGCGCATTTTCCAACCATCGATGCGTCTCCTGTTAAGCGAGAATACATTGACCACCACGTCGCGCGCAACCACGTTTTGACAGTGGACCGTAGGAAAGGTAGAATGTGAATAATATTTTTTCAACGCATGGCCTACAAGGAGTTACCGTGGCTCTGGATGACGAACTCGTAAAACTACTCGATGTTCAGCAGATAGATTCGCAAATCTACCAACGTGAGCAGAAGCTCAAAGCATTAGATTCCGGTGAATCTCTCAAGCAGAATGCCATTAAAATCCTCCAACAACATGATGCGGCTGTCACCAAGCGTCAGCAACTGGAAGCGGAGCAACGCGACAAAGAATTGGCGTTGAAGACCGTCGAGCAGAAACGCGACACGGTGCATGAGAAGCTCTACAGTGGCCGCGTGAACAACCCGAAGGAACTCGGTGACCTGCAAGCCGATGAAGAGATGCTCAACGCGCAAATCAGTGATCTCGAAGGCCCGTTGCTCGACCTCATGGACCAGGCGGAGCAGGCGCGGAACGCCGAGACCCTGCTGGCCGAATCGCTGTCCTCCGCAAAACGCGCCTGGAAAGATACGGTGGCACGCACCCAGGCCGAGACGAAGCGATTGCAGCAAGAGATTGCCGACTTACGTCCGGAGCGTCAGCGGCTTGCCGCGCTTGTTGATCCCATGCTGTTGCGTCGCTATGACGATATTCGTTCCCGGCGTGAAGGGCTCGGCCTGGTGGCCACTGGGAACGACACTTGTCCCGGCTGCCACATAAAACTCACCGCACGCGTTTTGGAAAGCATGCGCGCGAACGAAGAATTGACACAGTGCGAGAATTGTTCCCGCATCCTGTTATGGAAATCCTGACGGGGATTAGCGGCGATGACTGTCTCACGCACACGCGAAATTTTGCTCTTGTTATTGGTCTCCTGCATTGTGGGTTTATGTTATGCCATCGTATGGCAAGCCTACCTTCCTGCTTGGCGCACGCTCTATGCCGGGCACGATGCCT
The DNA here is from genome assembly GCA_036504255.1 of Armatimonadota bacterium. Taxonomy (GTDB): domain Bacteria; phylum Armatimonadota; class Hebobacteria; order CAIYQO01; family CAIYQO01; genus DASXVL01. Next base: position 2,536 of record DASXVL010000700.1, read on the forward strand.
TCATCTTTCTTGCGCCCGCCCTCATGCTCCCGGCGTGGCTTATCGTCTCGTGCGCGTTGCGCGCGCGCCGGTGTCGTGAGACGCTATTGCTGCCGCTTGTCGCATTGCTCATCGGATTAGGCGTGATGTTCCTCTTGCGACTCGCGGGGGGCACGTATACCTATGTCGACGCCGAAGACGGTAGACGTCTGTTCAGCCTCTATCAAAAGCAACTCATTTCTTTCGGTGTGGGTTGGGCAGTGCTGCTGAGCATGATCCTCTTTTGGCGTGATTATCGCGTGCTCACCCGCTATAAATATGTGGTGGCCACCACGGCGGTGGCCTTGCTGCTGATCACGACGATTTTCGGACATGCCGTGGGTGGGCAGACCCTGACGCTCAATCTCCGCTTTTTCACGTTTCAGCCGCATGACCCCGTCAAGCTCTTATTGGTGATCTTCATGGCGGCCTATCTCGTCGAGAAGCAGGAACTCATCGCCTTTGCGGCGGGCCGCCATGGCTGGATCACACGCCGTGACTTCCAATACATGGGCCCACTGCTCGCCCTTTGGTTACTGGTCATGGCGATCATCTTCCGCCATGCGGATTTAGGCGCCGCGTTGCTCCTCTTTGGCGCGCTGCTGGGCATGTTGTATCTGGGGACCGCACGAAAAATCTATCTGGCCATCGGTATCGGGCTTTTCATCCTTGGCGGTTTCGCCGCGGTATCCTTGAGCCCTCGTGTGCAAACGCGTATGGCCATCTGGCAAAACCCCTGGGACAGCGCGACGGGTAAAGGGTATCAGATCTGCCAATCCTTGATGGCGTTGGGATATGGTGGCACCGTTGGCGCCGGACTGGCCGGCGGCTATCCTGAGCGTATTCCCGCCATTCACACCGATATGATATACGCCGCGATCGCGGAGGACTTTGGCCTCGTCGGCTCTGTGGCCATCCTGGCGGTTTTCCTGGTGCTGCTCTGGCGTATATTTGCCGTGTCGCTACAAACCGAGGATCGTTTTGGAAAATTACTCGCC
>DASXVL010000701.1:0-8097 GCA_036504255.1 Armatimonadota bacterium
CCGCCAGTCCGTCGAGCCCGTCCGTGAGGTTGACGGCATTGGTCGACCCTACGATGATGAACATGCAGAAGGGGAGAAACAGGAAGCCGAGCGATACCCAGCCGACGAAGGGAAAAAAGACCGACGTGACGTCGTGCGGCGCATGGCTGCCTTGGATCAAATCGAGCTTGGCGTTGAGAATGAGCAGCGCGAAGATGAGGGCGAGGATGAGCTGCAACGTCAGCTTCATCCATTCCCCCAGGCCGCGCGCGGCATTCACCTTGCGCCAATCATCGATGAACCCGATGCCGCCGAAGGCCAGCCCGCAGAGCAACCAGATGGTGACCAACGGCAGGTCGCTGTCCGGCAGGGCGTGTACGGCATGGAGGCCCCAGGCGACGCCGACCCCGGCGGTGAGCGCGGCGAAGATCGCCATCCCGCCGCCGAGCGGTTTCTTCTTGCGGGGGAAGTGGCGGTAGATGAGCTCTTTCCCCGCTTTCTGCTCGCGGGAGTGAAAGCGCGAAAACGCGCGGCGAATGGCCCGGGTGCACGCGAAACCGCCGACCAGGGTCACCAGCACAACCAGGTAATAGCCGAGATTCCCCATCGCCTGTATGATACCAGATTCCTCGGCGTCTGCGTTACCACCCCGCGTCCTTGGCGGGAAAGGTGTCCCTTCACGTTCGGGAGGGCGTGCTATACTGCGCGCATGGAGGGGAGATCATGCAAATCGCCTGTAGTACCTTGAGCCTGCATCGGGACATCCCGCGGACCCTACCCTTACTCAGCTTCCCCGCCTGGTGCGGCAGTCAGGGTATCGCCAGCATTGAGGTGGTGGATACGCAATTGCCCTCGCTGGAGCCCGAGTTTCTCGGCGAATTTCAGCGCGCCTGTGCGCATGCGGGGGTAAGCTTGTCCTGCCTGGCCCTCTCCAATGACTTCACCCTGCCTGATCCCGATCAACTCTTTGCGCAGGTGGAACGCGTGCGTCAAATCCTCTACGATATCGCGATGCCCCTACATATTCCCGTCGTGCGCGTGTTCATCGGTATGGCCGACACCACGCGTGCGGGCGATCAGCGCGCGTTGGAAGCCTTCCGTGGTCTGGTCACCGACCTGAAGGTCACCGGCGTCACGCTGGCGTTGGAAAACCACGGCCGCGTGGAGACCACCGCCGCGCAAACCATGGCGCTCATCACCGGCGTGAACAGCCCGCATTTCGGCAGTTGCCTGGATTTCGGCAATCTCCCCCCAGAGCGCCGCTACGACGCCATCGCGCAACTCGCGCCCTTCGCCAAACACGTCCACGCGAAAAGCTACGCCTTTGACGCGCAGGGCGAGGAAACGATGATCGACTACAAACGCGCCCTGGCCACCCTCACGGAATTCGCCTACGACGGCGTTATCGCCATCGAATACGAAGGTCGCGACGACGCCCATACCGGCATACTGGCCACGAAGACGCTCATTGAAAAGTACTGGGAGCATCCCGAAGCCGAGCGGGGAAGTCAGGCGGCATAACGTACCTGGCACGTCGCGGGGCAAGGCGATTGTTTTACTTGTCCGCAGCGATGCGGACAACAGCCACGAAGTGGCGACAGGACGTCGGCGCAACAAATCGCAGGACGCGATAGATTAGGTTTGGTAATCGCATCCTGCGATCAGTGCGCCGACGTCCATGTCGGCGCAAATTTCTGGCTGGCCCGCATCCAGGGGCGGCCTCCTGCCGCGCCCTGGCTAGCAGCTGTCGCCACTGCGTGGCTCTGTTCCGCATCCTGCGGAACCACGGACTTTATCACCTTGCATAGACGTAATTCTCCGCAGATGATCCAGGAAATGATATATGAGGTGCTGCGCGGCTCGCACGACGGCGGGCCATGAAATCTCCCCATGCCGTCTTTGACCGGAACCTTTTGCACCGCGTACCCGTCAAATGCGGTATCGTGAAGAAACTGCGCGGCGCATAGCGGCGTCACGGGGTGCGGAGGAGTCGGCGATGTATAGACTGACAGGAATGGGGCTAATGCTGCTCGGGATGCTGCTGGTGTCCTGGCAAGGCGCGGGTGCGCAAGGGGGCAACATGGTGCGGTTCTCGGCGACGCGCTTTGATGCGATGTCGGCGTTCTACGCGGATAATACGGAGCATGGACGCGCCACGCTGATTACCTCCGACTCGGTGCTGCATACCGCGCATATCCTCGTCGATTACACCCTGCGCGCGGCGGAGCTGACGCATCTGGATAAGGACTTGCGCACGTTGACGGCGACCATGCTCGCCCGCAGCGCCAAACAGGCGCAGGATGAGGCGGCACGGCGCTATGTGATGGCGCCTCCGCCCTATGGCTATACGCGCGTGGCCGCCTACTTCGGCGTCGCGCAGCAGTTGCTCAATCCCAAGGCGGCCATGCCGGAGATTATCCGCCCGCTCGTCGCGAAAGAGGTCGCGCTCATCCTTGCGCATCAGGGACAAACGGTGTCGCCCATCACCGGCGTTTTTGAAGACTACACACAATACGTACCGCGCGGCCACTATACGCGCAACGAGGCGTTCATGCGCTATTTCCGCGCCATGATGTGGTATGGGCGCGCGGGCTTTGCCATCTCTGGCGAGAAAGCGCCCGGCATCAAGCTGAGTCGGGACGAGGCGCGGGCGAATGCCTGGGCGGGCATCGTGCTGGCGCGCGACCTGGCGGAACCCGTTACGCTCAAGCTCTGGCAGGCCATCTACCGGCCGACCGGATTCATCGTGGGCCTATCCGACGATTTAACCCCGCCGGAATACGCCGCGCTCAGCCGCCAGGTGCTGGGCGACACGCTGCCCGGCGGGTGGACGCCGGACGCGCAGGCGCGCACCGACCGCTTTATCACGCAGGCCATCGCCCTGCGCCCCCCGCAGATTCTCGGGACCGTGCAGAGCGACAACGAGGCCGCGCCCCCCGTGGCCGTGCGCTTTTTCGGACAGCGGTATACCCCCGACAGCGCGGTCTTCCAGCGTCTGGTACATGCCAGCGTACCCAATCGCTTCATGCCGACCGGACTCGATGTCATGGCGGCGCTCGGCTCCCCGGAGGCGGAAGCCCGCTTACGCGCGCGTGGCGAGTTCACCAAATACCCGGGGTACGGCGCACAGTTGGCGAAGGTGCAACGCGAAATCGCCGGGTGGGATGACGCCTGGCAGCGCACGGCCTATCTGCTCTGGCTGCGCGCCATCCGTGACCTGGTGAACGAGCAGCCCGGGCCAACGGACGCCACGCGGCGGCAGACGCTGCCCGCCTGGTGGACCTCCCCGGCCTGGCAGGCCAAGCAGTTGAACGCCGGGCTGGGCAGTTGGGCGGAACTGCGCCACGATACCATCCTCTACGTGAAGCAAAGCTATACCGCGTGGGCGATGGCCATGCCGATGCCGGCCCCGCGCCCGGTGCTCTATGTCGAACCGGTGCCCAAAGTGTATGCCGGGGTACGGATGCTGCTCTCCACCCTGCGCCAGACCTTAACCCAGGAAGGGGTATTCCCGGCGGAACTCGGGGCGAACTACGACCAATTCAACCGGCTACTCCGCGTCCTCTATGTAACAAGCATGCAGGAGCGCTATCCTGGCCTGGAGATGATGAAACCACTTGATGCGCGCGACGTCGGACTGCTGCCGAAAATCGGCGACGTGCTGGCCGAAGTGGAGACACTGCCCGAGCCGCTGCGCGCGCAGTTAACCGGCCAAGAGGATGTGCAGATGGCAATCATCGCCGACGTGCATACCGATCCCAATGCCGGACAGGTCCTCGAAGTCGGCGTGGGGCGGGTGCTGGCGGTGACGGCGCCCGTCACCATCGATGGACGCACGATCGAGGTGAGCGGCCCCATCTTCTCCTACTATGAGTTCGCCCAGCCGATGGCGAAACGGCTCACCGACGGCGCGTGGCAAGAGATGCTGCGCGCAGGCAACGCCGCGAAGCCGTTCGTGCTCGGGGCTTATATGAAGTAGTTATACGCGCGCAGGGCGTCCCACTACTGCGGGACGCCCTGCGTATGTTTATGAGCGTGCGCGTGCCGTCAGGAATTCGTGGGCATGCACAATGCCAGTTGCTCTTCTTCGGAGAGGTCCTCCAGTGAGAACTTGCTCACTTTGAGCTCCGCCGGAATCTCGATGGGATATTCGCCCGTGAGACACGCCAGGCAGAAGATGTTTTTCGGCAGCGAGACGGCGCGAACCAGTCCCTCGACCGAGAGGTACCCGAGCGAATCGGCGCCGATATGCTCGCAGATAGCGGCAACATCCTTCTCACGCGCGGCGAGCAATTGGTTCTGCTCGCAGGTGTCGATGCCGTAGAAGCAGGGCCAGCGGTAGGGCGGGGAACTGATGCGCAGGTGTACCTGCGTCGCCCCAGCCTCACGCAACATCTTGACGATATTGCGCGTCGTTGTCCCCCGAACAATGGAATCTTCCACCACAATCACGCTTTTGCCGGAGAGGGCTTCGCGCAACGGATTGAGCTTCATGCGTACACCCAACTCGCGCAGGCGTTGGTCGGGCTGAATGAAGGTACGGTGAATGTAACGATTTTTAATCAGGCCTTCGCCATACGGAATCTTCGACGCTTCGGCGTAGCCGATGGCGGCGGGGGTCCCGGTATCGGGCACGGCGATGACGATATCGGCTTCGGCGGGATGCTCGCGCGCCAACTCCTGCCCCATGCGGCGACGGGAGAGGTGGAGCGAACGGCCGTAGATATGGCTGTCCGGGCGGGCGATGTAAATGAATTCAAACATGCACATGGAGGGGCGTGCCTCCTCCGCAAGCATGTGGAATTTACAGCCATCGTCCGTGATCTCTACGAGTTCACCGGCGCCGATTTCTTGCAGGAAGGTGGCCCCCACGACGTCGAGCGCGCAGGGCTCGGATGCCAGCACGTGGTGTTTGCTGTTCAAACGCCCCAGACAGAGCGGGCGGATGCCCCAGGGATCGCGGAACCCATACAACGTATCGTGCGTTAGCAGCACGATGGAATAGGCGCCCTTCATGCGGCCCATGGCGGCTTTCACCGCATCAATCAAGGAGGGCTGCGTTTTCGCTTCGTAGGCGATGAGTTGCGCGATGACCTCGCTGTCGGTGGTCGTCTGGAACTGGACGCCGAACGCTTCCAATTCCTGGCGCAAGGTGGTGGTGTTGACCAGGTTCCCGTTGTGCGCAAGACCCATCGGGCCGAAACGCGTTTCCACAATCAGGGGTTGCGCATTGCACACCAGGCTGGAACCGGTGGTGGAATAGCGGGTATGGCCAATGGCAATGGAACCGTGCAGGCTGGTGAGGGCGTCTTCATCAAACACCTGCGACACGAGACCCATGTCGCGGACCAGACCGAACTGTTGCCCATCGGTGACGGCTATACCGGCACTCTCCTGCCCGCGATGTTGCAGCGCGAAGAGGCCGAAGAAGGTAATACGCGGAACGTCGTGACCGGGGGCATGGACGCCGAAGACACCACAGCCGTCGCGGACGGCATCATCATGGTCGCTATCGGTGAACGAAGCTTCGGACTGGCCCAGGTGGGACCCAGCCGCGGACGGCGCGTGCGTTGACATTGGGGAATTGCTGTTATTCATTGGCGTGACTTCCGCTGTATTGTATGCTGAATAGGGGTTCCTGGCAACTACCCACGCGCCTTTTCTTTCACGCCGCCGCTGCCGGGCGTGAGGTTTTTTCTCCGCAGGGCATTGTGGTGCGTGTATATGGATAGTATTTTGCGCATAGTTGTCGGATTAAATGTACAAACTTGCGTTAGCGGGCGCAGATCATGTGCTGTAAGTAGTTCATGTGGGCGATGCTGGCGAAAAAGCGTGGTACAATTTCATTGGAAAGCCATTCAAAAGAAGGAGGTGGCGGGTATGATTATTTCCATTTCACGCCAAACAGCGACCAACGGTGAGTTGATCGGCCGACTCGTCGCGGAACGCCTTGGCCTCCGGTATATGGACCGCGAACTCGTGGACGAACTCGCACGGCGTTTGCAGGTGGACCCGAACATCGTGACCAAATTCGATGAGGTCTCCCTCAACCCCGTCCGTGCCGTGCTGTGGGAATGGCTCGCGAATATTAACGAGCAGGTGTATCAACGTTCCTTGCGCCAAGCGTTGGCGCACATCTTGGAGGAAGGAAACACCGTCGTAATCGGACGCGGCGCGAACTTCGTCTTGCGCTGTCCGCCGTGTTTGCATGTGCGCATCGTGGCGCCATTGCCGTTGCGTGTCGCCATTTATCGCGCCGAACATGAGGTGTCGGAACACGAAGCGGAGCATCTGTTGCAACAGGGTGACCATGATCGCGCCCAGTTCATTCGCACGATTTTTCATCAAAATATCGACGATCCCCTCCAATATGATCTGTCGGTCAATCTGGCAGGCCTGACCCCGGAGATGGCCGCCGATATCATCGTACATGCGGCACAGGTTCGCTCGGCCAATCGCCTTCCCACCGAGCCGCATGCGACGCTGCCGCAGCATATCGAGATTATGGGACGGCATCGCCGACCGACGCGTCCGGCGACGCTCGAACGCACCCAGGGAAAAAACGTCTGACATGGACAGACAAAAAAACCGCGTGCTGCACGAAGAGATCGACGCAGCACGCGGAAAAGGCTGTCTGGATACCTACTGGTGTCAGTCCACGGTAGCCATCTTCACCCGTTGGCGCAGGCTGGAGGTGTGGGCGACATCAGCCAGGCTATAGCGCCCGAGCACATCTTCCACGGCGCGTTGCGCCTCCATCCATACCTGGCTCACCGGACAGTGCGGCATGTTCTCGCACCCATTGGGGGAGAGGCATTCATTGAGGGCGAAGGGGCCCTCTATTGCTTCGACAATCTGGCGGAGTGTGATTTGTTTCGCCTCGCGGCCGAGGATGAAACCACCCCCTGCTCCGCGGTACGATTTAACCAAACCGGTTTTTGCCAGGGACTCCAGGATTTTGCGTACGAAGTTCACGGGGATGTTTTCCGCGGACGCTACTTCGCTGGCCATCACACGAGCGTCATCATCCTGTGCTGCCAGGTACACCAAACTCCTGACAGCGTACTCACCAGCACGGGTAAGCTGCATCGCCATCAAGGACTCCTCTCGGTAATACGAAATGCACGGCTGGTAGTAGGGGCAAACGGAGCGACAATTCGGCGCGCGCAAGAACTGCAGCATGTTCCACTTGCTGACCGCTCGGTAAGCGAGAAGCGTCCGTTGCATGAGTAAACCGTGGTACTCAACTACTTCATGTATTATAGCGTATTTCTGCCCGGATTCCAAAATTCCTGCTGCCAAGCTAACATAAATTAATGGATAACGTCAACTATCTAATTAATCCTTCGGGTACCCCGCACTGCTTATGTTGCTTTACAATGAATACGCTCTGTACATTCTTCCGCATGAACGCACTCGCCCATCCCAGGTACGATGAGTAGATCCTGTCAAAATAGCATCGGGCAACAGACACGGTTCGTGTAAGAGACCGTGGTGTCTGACGGCAGAATGGGGCGACAAGCTGGTACCTGTCTCTTGAAAGGAGGGCTGTCCTATGCGGATGTTGTGGTTTGGGATGAGCACGATTCTTCTGGTCGTGTTGCTGGCATTGAGCGGATGCGAAGGGGGCAATACCCCACCGGCGCAACCCCGTGAGGGGCAGCAAGTGCCCGTGCTGAAGGAATTTCAGGGCACGCAGGGGCCATTCCCTGATCGCGGCATTTTTGTCGTGCAACGTGCGGACGTTTGGGCGTCGCTCTGGGATGGGCAACGAGTTCCCGATGTCGATTTTTCGCAGCAGACGGTGCTCGTCGCCTTGATGGGACAGCAGCAAACTGCCGGGTACGCCATTCGCATCAGCGATGTGCGCGCCACCGGGCAGCAGGTGGTCGCCTATGTGATGGAGACACGCCCTGCGCCCGGAGCCGTGACGGCGCAAATGATTACCAATCCCTATCATATGGTGGTGGTGCCCAAAATCACGCAGCCGGTGGTGATTGTTCTCAATGACAAGCCGAATACGCTGCTGCCCATCAGCGATATCTATCAGGGCACGCAGAGTAAGCTGGCGGAAGCGCGCACCATCGTGATACGTGACCGGCTCGCGTGGAACCGGCA
>DASXVL010000702.1:0-23251 GCA_036504255.1 Armatimonadota bacterium
GCCCCGGGGCGCGCGGCGTTGGTGTCTGCTTTGTCCGCCTTGCCATTCCCTTGTGCGCGCAGTACAATGCACGCATGTTTGGTGAATCGCTCGATTTAGGTGATGTGCTGAAAAAGCTCAAGCGCGCGGACGAATCGTTGACCGAATTCGTCGCGCCGCTCTGGCCCGGCGTGCAAATGGCGGCGGTGTGGATCGAGGGGCGCGCACGCCTCTTCCACCTCGCCACCCCTCCCGAGGCGGCAGGTTACTATCTGCTCGGCACGCAGGAGCAACAGGCCACGGTGTTGCGCCCGGCAGAAGAGGCGGAAGCGTCCCGGTACCGGGGGTACCTGGAAAAGGCGAAGGTGATCCTGCTGGAACACGACCTCGCGTACCCGGCGAGTTTCGCGGAGCGCCTGCAAGGCATTACCGACCCGCGTCCCATCCACTTTGCCAACGCCCAGCCGCTACAGCCAGTGGTGGCGCGGTTTGACGGGCTGAACCTCCTGTTTGATTGCCTGCCCGGCGCGGAAAAAGCATCGCCGCTGGCCGGGCTGTTCGGCGAATCATCCATCTTCTCGCCCGGCGAACTGCTCGACGTGCCGGGTCAAGCTTCGGCGAGCGGTGGCGCGGAGAGCGCGCGACAAGCGCTGCTGGCGCACCCCGAGACGGCGACGGAGTTTCAGTTGAAAGCGGTGTTGGAGCCGGCGGGCGCGATACTCCACGAGTGGTCGCAGACCGATGGTCAAATCTGCCTGCACTGGCGGCGTTTGGATGAGGCGCATGACATCAAGCTGGCCACCGCGGCCTCGCCGATCACCAGCGGCATCTGCCTGCCTGGCGCACAGGGGTTCAACCCCGCATCGCTCACGCGCTTGCTGCTCGAGCATGCGCTGGATGCCTGGCGGACCTGACGGACCGTCAGAATCTCTCACACCGCGCTGCCGCGGACTGCGTATAATGGAAGTGAATCCTTTGCCGTTGCGTGAAGCATTACTTGAAAATCTCAAGGATTATACGAGGAGGACAAAATGGCTGACGAACAGCGACCGATCTCATCGTGGAACGATGTGCTCACCCGCTCGCTCGAACTGGGTCTCGGGGCCGCCACGCTGACAGTGGAAGCGGCGCAAAAAATGGTGAACGAGCTGGTGAACCGTGGGCAGGTGTCCAAGGAAGAGGGTGCCAGCCTGGTGGATAAACTCATCAATGCCGGGCGTGAGCAACGCGACCAGCTTGCCGATATGATAGACAAAGCGGCCGCCCGCACGATGGTGCGCATGGATCTCGCCCGCCGGAGCGACGTGGATGCACTGCGCGAGCGCGTGGCGGAGTTGGAGCGCGTCGTGCTCGGGCATACCCATGTCGATCAGCCCATCGCGCCCATGTCCGATATGGAACTCAGTGATAATGAGTAGTCGATGAATCTTCCATTCGTCACGAAACGCGAACTGGCGCGCGCCTGGCAGATTTTCAAAGTCATCGGACAATACGGATTGGCCCCGCTGGCACAGGCCAGCGGGATCAGTCGTCTCTTTGGCGTGCGCATTTGGCGTCGCATGGAACGGCGCTTCCAGAACATCCCCCCGCCGGTGCGCCTGCGTCTGGCGTTGACCGAGTTGGGCACGACCTTCATCAAACTCGGCCAGGTGCTCAGCGCGCGTTCCGACCTACTGCCCCAGGATTATCTGACCGAACTGTCCAAACTGCAGGATGAAGTGCCCGCGCTGCCCTTCGAGCTGATGGAGCCCGTCTTCCGCGCCGCGTTTGGCTACTCCCCCTACGAGACCTTCCGCACCTTCGATCCGGTGCCTGTCGCCGCGGCATCGATCGGACAAGTGTACCGCGCGGACTTGCACGATGGGACCCAGGTGGTGGTGAAGATCCAGCGTCCGGGCTTAGTGGCGCAGGTGAACACCGATCTCTCCCTGATGCGCCGCGTGGCGGGTATTGCACACCGCTCAAGCTGGCTGCAGCGTTTCGACCTGCCGTCGCTGGTGCGGGAGTTCAGCTTTATCATACAGGATGAGCTGCTCTACACACTGGAGGGACATAACGCGGAAACGTTGGCCAAGGAAGTCGCCGGTCACCCGAAGGTCGCTTTGCCGCAGGTGTACTGGCCGTATACGACGCGCCAGGTGCTCACGACGCATTGGATCGATGGTATTAAGATCACCGACATCGAGGCGTTGACGGTGGCGGGGATCGACCGTAAGCAATTATCAGTCGATTTGGCGAATAGTCTGCTCGAACAGATTCTGCTCTTCGGCATGTTCCACGGCGACCCGCACCCCGGCAACCTGCTGGTGACGCGCGACGGCACGCTGGTCTTTCTTGATACCGGCATCGTGGGACGACTGGATCGCCATAACCGCGAATTGCTCATCGAGTTGGCCATCTCGATCTTCGATCAGGATATCGATGCGATTTTGAATCACTTGCAGCAACTCGGTCTGGTCAATGATATCGGCAATATCCCCGCGCTGCGGCGCGACCTGTCACGCCTCATTACCAAATATTACTTCCTACCACGCAAGGAACTGCGCCTGGGAGAATTATTGCAGCGCATCAATAGCCTGCTCTTCGAACATAATATCCGCATGGCCTATGAATTCGGTCTCATGGCGAAGACGCTCTTTCTCGCGGAAGGCGTCGCGCAAGAGTTGGACCCGGATTTTGATTACAACGAGGCCGCGCGTCCGGTGATCGAAGAGATTCGCCGCCGCTATTACTCCGCGCAAACGTTCATCGATGATTCGCTGCGCGAGTTCCGCGGCTTGCGCCGGCAGATTGTCGACCTGCCCCGGCGCATGAACGCCGTCCTTGGGCATCTGGAACGCGGCACGCTGCGCGTGCGCCTGAATGATGAGACGTTGGAACAGAAGGACGCCGCACAGCAGACGATGGTCAACCGCGTCAGCTTCGCCCTCCTCACCGTCGGTGTGCTCATCGCCTGCGCCCTGCTCATCTCCGCCCATCCCACCGGTTTGGTGCGCTACATGGCCACCGCCGGCCTCGCCATCGACGTCGCCTTCATCATCACCCTGCTGCTCTCCATGCTGAAATCCGGCAGTCTCTAACGCGAGAGCAAGCTATCGCGGATGCGCTGGCGATATTGGGTAGGAGAGAGGTGACTTGTTTCCTTGAAAATCCGACTGAAGTGAAAGGGGTCACGGAACCCGGTGACCTCCGCGATGCGGGCCACCGGCAACGCGGTCTCCACCAACAGGCGTTGTGCCTGGCGGATGCGCTGATGCTTGACATACTCCATGGGGGCGACGCCCAGTGCAGACTTGAACAGCGTGTGAAAATGCGTGGGGGAGAGTCCGAGGAGCGCGGCGAGGTCGTTACGGCCGAATTCCTCGGCGAGATGCTCCTGAATAAAACGCAGCACCGGCAACAGGCGCTGGCTCTGACGCATCACGTCCAGGCTGAGTTGGCCTTCCGGCAACTGCGCGCATAGTTGCGTAAGCATGTCGAACCCCAACGATTTCGTGCGGATCATGCGGTCCCAGGAGAACTCATGTGCTACGCCGTGCAGGGAAACCAACACTTCCGTAATATCGCCAAGCTGTTCGCCGACCGCCGGGAGCACGACATGCGGTACGGAGAGCATGCTGAGTAGATCGACCGCGCCGAGTACCGTGAACTGCACATGCGCCCAGCGGCAGCGCGTGGCGGACGGGCCGATGACGGTAATGCGGTGCGCGAGTCCTGACGGCATGACGATGCCTGCTCCGCCGCAGACACGCACGGCAGGCCCACCGGAAACCTCCAGCAGCACGTCGTCGCGCCACTGATTGATAACCGTCATGGGCATGATGCGCGTACCCGTGCTGTAGCAGGCGGCAACGCTACTCACCGCCCCTTCGCAATATTCAAAGGAGAGCGAATCGCCGAGCAGTTGTTCCCACCATGCGTAACCTTCAGGCATGCTTCCCTCACGCAGTACAATACGACATGCTATAGTTCGTCAATCCATGGCCATACTTCCTGCCGAGCGCTACAATACGCGCAACATTTCGTAAAGGTGGGCGTACATGACGACGATGTTGCTGCTCGTGTTTTGGGCCATGCAAGTGACGGCAAATCTCTGCTTCAAATTTGGGAGCACAACGCCGTCACGCTGGGCGCTGGGCTTTATCCTGGGCAACGTGGTTGGCATGTCGAGCATCTGGTTTATGATGAAACTCTACGCGCGCATGAATCCCAATCTCGCTATGGCGCTGGCCGGTGGGGGCGCATTCCTCTGTATTCAGCTCGCCCTGTCGTTGCTCTTTCATTCCCGCTTGACGCAACTCCAGTGGATCGGGATGGTGACGGTGACTGTCGGGATGATGCTGGCGTCTTCCGGAGGCGTGGAGACCGACCACTAGCCACAATGGAGGTCCATTATGCACATTACAGGCGAAGAACTGGCACAGGCACAGCGCTGGGCCGCCGAACGGCTCACCGCGGGTGATCCGCCGTTTTCGTTTCGCTATGACGGCCGCGCTTCGGCAGAGCTGCTCACGCAATGGCCATGCGAAAGCGTCACGCGTGAACTGGACGCGTCGCGCACCGAGCAGACCCTGCTGTGGACCGATCCCGCCAGCGGGCTGTTGGTGCGCTGTGTCGCGGTGACCTATCGCGATTTCCCGGCGGTGGAGTGGACGGTGTACCTGCGGAATACCGGGGCAGCGGCGACGCCCATCATTGAGGACCTGCAGGGCGTGGACACGGCGTGGCAGCGCGAGGGTGACGCGGAATTCCTGCTGCATCACCATACCGGCGATCAATGCACGCCGGAGGGCTACGAACCGCATCGCCTGCAGTTGCGCCCAGGGATGACCCAACGCTTTGCCCCGGACGGCGGGCGGCCCTGCGACGGCGCGTTCCCCTATTTCCACCTGCAGACGCCGGGCGAGGGCGGCGTGTTTTTGGCGGTCGGCTGGCCTGGGCAATGGGCGGCGACGTTTGCGCGTGACACGGACAGCGGCCTGCGGCTGCGCGCCGGGCAGGAACGCGTGCATTGTCGGTTGCAGCCCGGCGAGGAGATCCGCACCCCGCTCATCGCGCTGCTCTGCTATCAGGGGGACGACACACTGCGCGCGCAGAACGTGTGGCGGCGCTGGATGATCGCACACAATATGCCCAGGCCGGGCGGCGCTTTGCCGCCACCAAATTTGATGGCGACCAGTTCGCTGCAGTTCAATGAGATGCAGGACGCGACCGAGGAGAATCAACGCTGGTTTCTGCAGCGCTACCTGGAAAAAGGCATGGCGCTCGACTACTGGTGGATGGACGCGGGCTGGTATCCATTGACGAACAGTTGGTATAACACCGGCACCTGGGAGGTGGATACCCGGCGTTTTCCGCACGGCTTGCGCGCGGTGAGTGACGATGCCCATGCGCGGGGCGTGCAGGTGGTGCTCTGGTTCGAGCCGGAGCGCGTGACGGCGGGTAGCTGGCTGGATACCGAGCACCCGGAGTGGCTGCTGCCTGCCGATAATCCGTACAACCGGCTGCTCAACCTGGGCAATCCTGAGGCGCTCCACTGGCTCATCGAGCATATCGATGCGCTCCTGGTGGCGCAAGGCATCGATCTCTACCGGCAGGATTTCAACTTTGCGCCGCTCACGTTCTGGCAATCGAACGACGCTGCGGACCGCCAGGGTATTACGGAAAATCACCACATCACCGGGTATCTCGCCTATTGGGACGAGTTGCGGCGACGTCATCCCGCGCTGCTGCTCGACTCCTGCGCCTCGGGCGGGCGGCGCAATGACCTGGAAACGCTGCGCCGGGCGGTGCCATTGCATAAGACCGATTACAATTACGCCGACCTGCCGGTGAAACACGCCTTCCATCATAGCTTGTTTTCGTGGCTGCCCTACTTTGGCTCGCCAACTTTGCCCATCGATACGGTGGATACTTATGCCTTCCGCAGTGCGATGTGCCTGACCAGCGTGATCGGTTTCGATGTGCGCCGCGATGACCTGGACTATGCGCTGCTGAAAACGCTCACCGAGCAGTGGCGGCGCATTGCGCCGTTTTACTATGGCGACTACTACCCGCTCACCCCCTACCAACGTGGCGAGGAATACTGGATCGCCTGGCAGTTTCACCGCCCGGAGCAGGAGGACGGCATAGTGCAAGCGTTCCGGCGTGCGACGAGCCCCTACGAGTCGGCGCGCTTCCTCCTGCACGACCTGGAGCCGGACGCGACCTATCGTATCAGCGACATGGATGGGGGAGAGAATTTGGAAATGAGCGGAGCCACGCTCATGGAACGAGGGCTACCGGTGCGCGCCGAGGAACTGCCGCAGGCGATGATCTTTTGCTATCAGCGCGTGTAGCGCCTGTGGGGATCGCATAAAAGTTTTGGGGCATGGCGTGATGCCATGCCCCGAAGCGTTTATGGTAATTTGCGCGACAACGCTTAGTCTTTCCGCTGGTGCGCCTTGAGGAACTTCTTGCGCAGGCGAATCGATTCCGGCGTCATTTCGACGTATTCGTCTTCCTGGATATATTCGATCGCGTTTTCCAACGACATGGTGCGCGGCGGCGTCAGCGAGACGGACATGTCCGAGGTCGAGGCGCGCATATTGGTGAGTTTTTTCAGCCGGGTGACGTTGACCACCAGGTCGTTTTCGCGGGAATTTTCGCCAACGATCATCCCCTCGTACACTTCGACGGTAGGCCCGACGAAGAGTACCGCGCGCTCCTGAATCGACTCGATGGCGTAGGGCGTCGTCGAGGACTGGTTCATGGAGATGATCACGCCACGCGTGCGGCGAGTTACTTCACCGGCTTGCGGCGCGTACTCCAGGAAGATGTGGCTCAAGGTGCCGGTGCCGCGCGTGTCGGTGAGGAATTCCGTGCGGTAGCCGAAGAGACCGCGCGCCGGGATGCGATAGCGCAGGCGCGTCTGACCACTGTCATTCACCGCCATATCCGTCAGTTCCGCACGGCGCGGGCCCAGTTTTTCCATCACCGCGCCCACGTACTGTTCCGGCACGTCGATGGTCAAATCTTCGTAGGGTTCGCACACCACGCCGTCGATGGTTTTGGTAATCACTTTTGGCTGCGAGACCATGAATTCATAGCCTTCACGGCGCATGGTTTCCATGAGAATCGTCAAGTGCAACTCGCCGCGGCCGGACACTTTAAAGGCATCCGCGGTCTCCGTCTCTTCGACACGCAAGGCGACATTCGATTGCAGTTCCCGCATCAGGCGCTCGCGCAGATGGCGACTGGTGAGGAATTTTCCCTCTCGCCCAGCAAAGGGCGAGGTGTTCACCATGAAGTCGACGCTCACCGTCGGCTCGTCTACGGCGATGCCCGGCAGCGCATCGGGGTTATCGGGATCGCAAATCGTCGAGCCGATTTGAATGCTTTCCAGCCCGGCCAGGGAGACGATCTCTCCGGCGCTCGCTTCCTCCACTTCGATACGATTGATATTTTCGAAGATGAAGAGGCGGGTGACTTTTGCGCGGGTGGGCACACCGTTTAACGGCAGCAACAGCACCTGATCGCCCAGGTGCACGCGACCACGCTCAATACGGCCGATGGCCAACTGCCCGAGATACGGGGAGTAATCGAGCGTCGAGATGAGCATCTGGAAGGGACCTTCAAACTCGACCTTCGGGGGCGCGACGTGCTTGATGATGGTATCGAACAACGGCACCAGGTCGCCATTCTCTACCGCCGGATCGTACGTCGCCGTGCCGAATTTGGCGGAAGCGAAAACGGTGGGGAAGTCGAGCTGTTCGTCATGAGCGTTGAGCTCGACAAACAGGTCGAAGACTTCGTCATGTACCTGGTGCGGGCGCGCGCCGTTGCGGTCAATTTTATTGATGACGACGATGGGGCGCAGGCCGAGTTCGAGCGCCTTGCGCAGCACGAAGCGCGTCTGCGGCATGGGACCGTCCGCGGCATCGACGAGCAGCAGCACGCTGTCGACCATGCGTAAGATACGCTCCACTTCGCCGCCGAAGTCCGCGTGGCCCGGCGTATCGACGATGTTGATCTTGACATCACCCCAGCGGACCGAGGTGTTTTTGGCCAAAATCGTAATGCCGCGCTCGCGCTCCAATGGATTGGAGTCCATCATGCGCTCTTCCACATGCTGGTTCGCGCGGAACGACCCCGCCTGCTTGAGCATTTCGTCAACCAAGGTAGTCTTGCCATGATCAACGTGGGCGATGATGGCAATATTGCGCAAGGGCAGCAAATCGGTGTGCCCATGGATCTCTGGTGTTAAAACAGGTGTACTCATTGTTCCTCACGAAAAAAACGGAGCAAGGAACGCTGGCCTTGCCCCGTACCAATCTATTATAACAGGTGTTGAGGATTTACGGAAATGGGCGGCAGTTTGCCGGTGTGGCATGGCGCGGAGGCAGCCTCGCTTTCCGTGTTGACGGCACGGCATGCGGGTGAAATAATGAGCGCGCATATTAGATGGAGGTATGCCACATGATACGCGACGGTTTAGATTTCGTATATACACCGCAAGTTATTTTTCGCGCTGACGCGCGCTGGCTATATGGACGTGAACCGGTGCTGCGGCGTATGCCTGACGGGTCGTTGTTCTGCACGGTGTATTCCGGCGGACCACGCGAGCCGCACAACGACAACGTCGTGCTGGGAACGCGCAGTGACGATGATGGTATGACGTGGTCGGCGCCGGAAGTGTTATTCCACCATCGTGCGCGCGCGGCGTGGGCCACGGAACTTTTCACTGGCGGGGAGCATCCGTGCCTCTTCGTCCATACATTCGATGCTGCCAGTCACTATACCGAGCTCAAAACATTCCGCACCTTCAGCAAAGATTCCGGGCGAACCTGGTCCGAACCGACCACACTGCCCGGCGGCTTCAGCACCGTCAGTATGCGGCAAGGTATCATCCTGCATGACGGGGCGTGGCTTTTCCCCGTGTACTGGCATGATGTCTTGGGACACTGGAATTGGCTACAGGGCGGAACGGATACTGATGCGAACTTCTGGCGCTTCCGCTGTGGAGCGGTACGCTCCAACGACCAAGGCGTAACCTTTACCATACATGGCAATCTCATGGCGGAGTGCCATCTCTGGGAGCCGAACGTGGTCGAAATCGCGCCCAATCATCTGGTCATGCTTATGCGCGCCGAGGGCGTCCCGGTGAAATATCGCGCCGAGAGCCATGATGGTGGTGTGACGTGGACCGCTCCCGCGCCGACCACCATCCCGGATGCGAATTCCAAAATTACCTTGTTTATGCGAAACGGCAAACTGCTGATGCTGCATAATCCGAGTAGCCAACCCGGTTGGCTCCAGCGGACATCGCTCGAACTATGGAGCAGTGACGATGGCGGGGCGACATGGCCGAACAAGCGCGTGCTCGTAAAAGCCTGTGAACCTGACCGCGTCATCTGTTACCCCCACGGATTCATCGATGAGGCGCGTGGCAGCCTCTATGTCGCCTGCGATACCAGCCGGGAACATTACTTCTTCCGCGTCCCCTTGGGTGACCTCTGAGACGGCATGTGACAATGTGTGCGGTCCCCGCTCATCACCGGTGAGCGGGGACTGCGCGAAACTGGACAGTGAGTGTCGTTCACGACTATAATGATCGCGCTCCGTTGTGCGGGGCACTTTTTCTGTGTACGGCTACTATGATCGATCAAAAACTTATACGAAACTTCTGTATCATCGCCCACATCGACCACGGCAAATCCACGCTGGCGGACCGCCTGTTGGAATATACCGGGATGATGACCGCGCGTTTGAAAACCGAGCAGATCCTGGATTCCATGGAACTGGAGCGGGAGCGCGGCATCACCATCAAAGCCAGCGCCGTGGCGCTGACCTACCATGCGAAGGATGGCAACGAGTACGAGCTCAACCTCATCGACACCCCCGGCCACGTGGACTTCCACTATGAAGTGTCGCGCAGCCTGGCCGCGTGCGAAGGCGCGCTGTTGGTGGTAGACGCCGTGCAAGGCGTCGAGGCGCAGACGGTCGCGAACTGCATCCTGGCAAACGAGCAGGGGCTGACGCTCATCCCGGTCATCAACAAGATTGACCTGCCGAGCGCTGACCCGGAACGCGTGCGCGGGGAGATCGAGGACGCGTTGTCGATTCCCGGCGATGAGGCCATCCTCGGGTCGGCCAAAGAAGGCATCGGCACCGAGGATATTTTGGAGGCCATCGTCGCGCGCATCCCGGCGCCGCAAGGCGACGCCAACGCGCCGTTGCAGGCGATGATCTTTGACTCGCACTTCGATGCGTACCGGGGCATTATTGCCTATGTGCGTGTGCGCAATGGCGTCATCCGCCCGGGTATGCGTATCCAGATGATGTCTTTGGGGAAAGTTTTCGAAGTACAAGAGGTCGGGCGCTTTACCCTGGGCATGCACTCTACCGGTGAGCTGGTCGCCGGTGAAGTGGGCTATATGTCTGCCGGCATCAAGAGCCTGGGCGACGCGCCGGTGGGCGACACTATCACCGATTCCGCCAACCCGGCCACGACGCAGCTTCCCGGCTTCCGCGAAGCCAAGCCCATGGTCTTCTGCGGGCTCTACCCCACCGATAGCAGTGACTATCCGCTCTTGCGCGAGGCGTTGGAAAAGTTAAAGTTAAATGACGCAGCGGTGACGTACGAACCGGAAACCTCGTCCGCGTTGGGCTTCGGCTTCCGCGTCGGCTTCCTCGGCCTGTTGCACATGGAAATCGTGCAGGAGCGCCTGGAGCGTGAATACAATCTCACGCTGCTGGCGACCTCCCCCAGCGTGGTCTATCGCGTGACGACTACCAAAGGTGAGGTGACGCTGGTGGATAATCCGGCCGATATGCCGACCGCCGATTTTATACGCCTCATCGAAGAGCCGTTCGTGGCGGCCAAGGTGATCGCGCCCAGCGAATTCATCGGACCGTGCATGGAACTCGCGCAGGAACGCCGTGGCGTGTATAAATCGATGGAATACGCGGGCGCCAAGCGCGTCATCATCAATTACGAACTGCCGCTCGGCGAAATTCTCCTCGACTTTTTCGATCAACTGAAATCCCGCACCCGCGGCTATGCTTCTTTCGACTATGAGTTTGACGGCTACCGCGCCGGCGATCTGGTGAAGGTGAATATTCTGGTGAATGGCGACCAGGTGGATGCGCTCTCCTTCATCACGCCGCGTGACCGCTCCTACCGGCGCGGCTCGGCGATGGTGAAGAAGTTGAAAGAAGTCATTCCCAGGCAGCAGTTGGAGATCCGCATTCAGGCGGCCATCGGCGGGAAGATCATCGCCGCGGAGTCCGTCCGCCCCTTCCGCAAAGACGTTATCGCCAAGTGTTACGGCGGCGACATCACCCGCAAGCGCAAGCTGCTGGAGAAGCAGAAAGCGGGTAAGAAACGCATGAAGAATATCGGCTCCGTCGAGGTGCCGCAAGAAGCCTTCATGAGCGTGTTGCGGTTGGAAGATTAACGCCACTTGCATCCAAACCCTAAATCCCCTCTCCCTATGCTGGGAGAGGGGATTTTTTATTGCCATCCGTGTCAGGTCACGGTTGCACAGTCGTCTTCTTTGCCACCAGCTTCAGCTGGTGGTAGCACTGGGTGAAGAAGCCAGACAGCCGGCTTCAGCCGGTCTTCTCCACCCAGTGGCCTTCAGGCAAGAGTCTGCTGGTGGAGAAGCAGGCTAAAAGCCTGCTGAGGAGATATAGTGGGCCTCATACCCACCAGTTAAAACTGCTGGCAAAGAAGACGACTGTGCGGGGGATGTCAAAACTGCTTCGCGCTGTCGAGCAGCAGGGTGACGGGGCCTTCGTTGACTAGCGACACGGACATTTGTGCCTGAAAGATGCCGCGCGCGACGGGGATGTCGTAACCGGCGAGGCGTTCGCAGAAATAGCGGTAGAGCCGATTGGCGTCCTCGGGGGGCGCGGCCTCGGTAAAGCTGGGGCGGCGCCCTTTGCGCGCGTCGCCGTAGAGCGTGAACTGCGAGATGACCAGCGCCCCGCCCTGCACCTCGCGCAGCCCCAGATTCATCTTCCCCTGCTCATCCTCAAAGATGCGCAGGTGCGCGACCTTGTCCGCCAGGTACTCGGCGTCCGCCTCCGTGTCACCCTGCCTGACGCCGAGCAGCACGAGAAAGCCGGTCGCGATGCATCCGACCACATCGCCCTCAACAGTGACCTGCGCCTGCGACACGCGCTGAATGACCGCACGCATCGTTAGGCCCCCGCCGTCGCGAATTCCCGACATGCGGAAACGTAGGCCAGAATATTCTCCCAGGGCACTTCCGGCTCCAGCAGGTGCGTGGGCGTGCAGAGCAGCCCGCCATGCGCGCCGGCAGTTTCCAAATTGCGGAATACCTCGCGGCGGACGTCCTCCGGCGTGCCGAAGGGCATGGTAGTTTGCGTGCCGATACTGCCCCAGAAGGAAAGGCGATCGCCGTACTGCGCATGCACCTCGGAAAAATCCATGCACTCGGGTTGCACCGGATTGAGGACATCGATACCCACCTCGATGAGATCATCGATGGCGGGCTGCACAAAACCGCAGGAGTGGTAAGCAAGGATGATGTCCGGTTTCACCGCGCGCGCTGCCTGAATCACTTTCGCGAAGCGCGGCTTGATCCATTCCCGGTAGAAATCAATCGACATCATCAGGCGTGACTGCATGCCGATATCGTCGCCGAACTGGATAATGTCCACATTCGCCCGCGCAAAGGCGGCAGCGCGCAGGCAGGCGATCTCCGTCGTCTTGTCGAGCAGAAAGACCGCCTTATCATCCCCTTCCATCATATCCATCATCAGCGTTTCCATGCCGCGTAAATACCAGGCGATCTCCCAGATGGTGCAAGCCATGGGGGCGATGGCCGCCAGGCCTTGCGCATGGAGCAAGGTGACCTGCCCGGCGAGGTGGTTCGTGCACGCCTGGGCATAATCGGGGAAGGGGTAGGCCTGCATCGCCTCCAGTGAATCGAGGTGCTCCATCGGGTGGCGCATGTAGGTCATGTGCTTGGCGGCTGCGCTGCCGGGCTCGTGCCCGATGCCCCAATGCTTATCAATGGTCGCGCCAGCCTTCAAGCCATCAGGATAATACGCCAGCCAATCGATCGTGTGCGGGGGCAAGCGTAAATCATCGACCCAGCGCCAGGGGAATTCGAAAAATTCATCATAGTGGAGGGGACTATCGGTATGGTCACGATATGCATCGGCGAGGCTGGGGCAGAGGTCAAAGACCACCGGGGCATACGTGTACCCTTGTCGGCGAAAAAGGCGTACGATATTTTCCCGTGGCGTCATCGCGTTTCTCCTTCGGCCCGGCGAACGCTTGCCGGGCGAACCATGCCGTTTGCCTCCTTCAATTCGTTGAGGACGCACGTTCTCCTGCCCGAAAATTGAGGGAAGCGCGACTAAACTACAAAGGGTGGGGAGTCCCCACCCTTTGTAGTTTAGTCGGTCTCTTCTTCTTCCGTCTCACCGGGATTTTGCGGCTTTAACTGCGGGAAGAGGATGACGTCGCGGATGCTGGCCGCGTCGGCAAGCAGCATGACCAGACGGTCGATACCGATACCCAGCCCACCGGTGGGCGGCATGCCGTATTCCAGCGCGCGCAGGTAATCCTCATCCATGGGATGCGCCTCATCGTCACCGGCGGTTTTGTCGCGCACTTGCTGCTCGAAGCGTCCGCGTTGATCGATGGGATCGTTCAACTCAGAGAAGGCGTTGCCCAACTCGCGACCGGCGATGAAGATCTCGAAGCGCTCGGTGAGCTCCGGGTTGTCGCGGCGACGCTTCGCCAGCGGCGAGATGGCCGTCGGATGGTCCGTGATGAAGGTCGGCTGTACGATATTCGGCTCGACGAACGCCTCGAAGAGGTTATTCACCAGCGTGGAGAGCGTCGCACGGGCATCGACATGTACACCCAGCGTGCGGCACAACTCTTTCGCGGAGTCAAAGTCCATCAGCTTACTGGTATCGACATTGCCGAATTCACGTAAGGCGTCAAACATGCTGATGCGTTTCCAGGGTGGCGTGAGGTCGATCGCCTGCCCCTGGTAGGTGAGTTGCAACGTGCCGAGTGTCTCCATGGCGGCGGCGCTGAAAATCTCCTCGCTCAAACGCATCATATCTTCGTAGTTCGCGTAGGCCTCATACACTTCCAACATGGTGAACTCGGGGTTGTGTTTGGTATCGATGCCTTCGTTGCGGAAGTTGCGGTTAATTTCGTAGACGCGCTCCATGCCGCCGACGATGAGCCGCTTCAGGTACAACTCGGGAGCGATGCGCAGGTAGAGATCGACGCCGAGCGCGTTATGATGCGTGATAAAGGGGCGCGCGGCGGCGCCGCCGGGAATCTGCTGCATCATGGGCGTCTCGACTTCGAGGAAATCTTTCTCGTCGAGCAAGCGGCGGATGGCCTTCACCGTGCGGCTGCGCATGATGAACGTGTCGCGCACTTCCGGGCTGACGATGAGATCGACGTAGCGTTGCCGGTAGCGAACTTCCACGTCCTTCAACCCATGCCACTTGTCCGGCAGAGGACGCAGCGATTTGCTCAGGATGACGAAATCGGTGACATGCACGGAGACTTCGCCCATGCGCGTCTTAAAGACGTACCCCTCGATGCCCAGGATGTCGCCCACATCGACAAATTGTTTCAACCGTTGGTAGCGCTCTTCGCCCAGATCATCAAAGCGGAAGAACGCCTGAATTTTGCCGGAGCGGTCACGTACATCGGCAAAGGTCACCTTGCCCTGACCGCGACGCGTCATCACCCGGCCGGCAATGCGCACCGTCTGCCCATCCATGGTGTCGAAGTTGTCGAGTATCTCGTTGGCGAGATGGGTACGGCGATATTCGGTATAATGGAAGGGGTTGAGATCTTTCTCCGCCAGCGCATGCAACTTCTCTGCGCGTTGCGCGATCAAATCCTGTAAATGTTCGTCAGCCACGGCTCAATCCTTCTCACGCCGGACACGTGGTCGCCTCGTCAGGCCCGGACGCAAAATGGCGCTCTCGCGCCTTCCGTATACCTTACCATATCTTGGGTGTGCTTGTCATGACACAGACTTCGTAAAAGAGTTTCACAGTATCCAGCAGGAAAATCCAGCGACAGGAGCGAATGCATATATGGCCTGGACGATAACCCCCCGGTCAAATCCAATGCCGACGCAAACCACCAAAGGCACATATCAACATGACCCTCATTCTTCACGCGCTATTTTACATCTCGATGGGCCTCATCTGGTTCCTCGTAGCGTATCAATTCTTTTTAACACTCGGCGGGTTAACGCTCTTTCGGAAATCGCTGCGTGAGCGGGAGACCATCTTAGATTCCGTGGCGACCTTCCCCAAGATCACGATTTTAGTGCCCGCGCATAACGAAGAAAAGGTCATTGCACGCACCGTGCAATGCCTCCTTGGGCTGAACTATCCGAAAGACCGCCTGGATTTATTGGTGATCGACGACGCGTCGACCGACAAAACGCTGGAGATTCTCCATACGCTGGCCGCGCGGGATTCCCGCTTACGCATCTTTCACCGTGGACCGGAGGATGGTGGCAAGGGGAAAGCCGCGGCGCTGAACGCCGCGATGGAGATTGTGGACAGCGAATTCGTCGCCATCTATGATGCCGATAACTGCCCGGAGCCCAATGCGTTAAAGCTGCTCATGGCGCGCCTGATAAGTGAACCCGAGCTGGGCGCGGTCGTGGGGAAATTCCGCACCGGCAACAAACGGCGCAACGTGCTCACGCGTTTTATCAATATTGAAGGCTTGTGTTTTCAAAACGTGGTCGCCTCCGGCCGTTGCCAAATTCTCGGCGTGGCGGCGCTCTCCGGCACGAACTACGTCATCCGGCGCAGCATTCTCCAAGAGCTGGGCGGCTGGGACATCGAAGCGTTGGCGGAAGATTCGGAGCTCAGCATCCGCATGTACCAGGCCGGGCATACCATTGCCTTTGTCCCCTACTCGGTCACCTGGGAACAAGAGCCGGAGACCATGGCGGTCTGGCTGAAACAACGCACACGCTGGGCGCGCGGCAACAACTACGCGATCGCCAAATTAGTGCGCACCTTCGGCATGTCGCGCTCCAAAGTGCTCGCGTTAGAAATGCTCTTCACGCTCTCCATCCCCTACCTCTTCCTCTTCGCGATCGTGGTATCCCAGTTGATCTTCGTGCTCGGGCTCTTTGGCGTCCAGGTCGTCCCGCTGTCGGGTGTGTTCGGCTGGTTCTGGTTTTTCGCTCTCTTGCTCTACATGGGGGAGATGGCGCTGATCCTCTCCTATGACGATGAACATAGCTGGTCGAATATCGCGCTCAGCCTGCTCATGTATTTCAGCTACTGTCAGGCCTGGCTCATCGCCGTGTTGCGCGCGTTGTACCTGGATTGTATTATTCGCGAGAAGCGCACGTGGGATAAAACGGTGCGCTTTGACTCGGAAATTAAGGTCCGCGACCGCGTCATCGTCTAATATGCCCCGCACCGCTTTTGCGACCCCGCGCCACACCCACGCTGCTGGGATGGCGCGGGGTCGTGCGTTTTGGTGCGGCTTTTTTTTCGTCCAGTGAGAGGGTTTCGTACCCGGCTAGCGAAAAAGGGCGAAGGTCTCTCTGGAGAGGCCGCCGGTCTCTGGACCGGAGCAATCCGTTTTTTGTGGAAGTAACGCGATGACAAGCAATGCGCCATCCCCTGCTACCCCCGCTCGTGGGCTCGGCCACCACACCCTACGCCGAACTATCCCGCTTTTTCGACCGTATCGCCGGCGCCTGGTCCTCGCCGCGCTCTATGTCGCCTTCGTCGGTTTTTGTGTCTCAACGCCGCCGATCTTTACCAAATATCTCGTCGATACCGCCATCCCCCGCAAAGACCTGCACTCCGCCGTGCTTGTGATGCTCGGTTTTGTCGTGTTGATGACGCTACGCATGGTCTCCTGGTATGCCGGGCAGTCGATCTTACTGCTGGTCCGCGAAAAGATCATATATCAGTTGCGTCGCTCGGTCTTCGTGAAGCTGCAGGAACTCTGCATGCGCTTTCACCAGAAACATAGCCCAGGCTTTCTCTACGACCGCACGCTCGGCGGCGCCTCGACTTCGGTCGGCGTCTTTCTCAGCATGGTGTTCAATACCTTAGTCGTCTATGTCTTCACCATGATTTCCGCCCTCATCATCTGCCTGCGCCTCAATGTCTGGCTCACGTTGTGGGTGCTGACAATGAGCCTGGGCTATGTCCTCATCGGGCGCTTATTCAAGCGGCGCATCCATGACATCACCAAGAAATTCAATTACGAGGTGAATAAATTCGCCGGGCAGGTGACTGACCTGTTGCGCGGCGTGAAGACCATTAAAGCGTTTGCGATGGAGCAGCGCATCATCAGCGATTTTGACGAAAACCTCTGGCCACTGCAATTGCGCTCACTCGACGTGAATAAGGAAACGATGTTCCTCGGTTTTTTTGTCGAGGGCCTTGGCTATCTCATTAATGCGGCCGTGCTCATCGGCGGGTCATATCTGGTCGTCGGCTCCTCCATCTCGCTGGGCGCGTTGGTGGCCTTTGCCGGCTATCAGACTATGATGATCGGCATGTTTGGCGCACTGGCCACCCTGTCCGGCACGTATGGCGCGGCGGTGGCCGGGTTGGAGCAAATGTATGAGATCCTCGATGAACGGCCATCAGTGGTGGATAAGCCCGGCGCGCTCATGCCCGCGAAGGTGACGGGGGAAATGCGCTTCGACGACGTATTTTTTTCCTACGACGGCAAACCGGTCATCCAGGGGCTCTCCGTGACGATTCCGCACGGACAGTCGGTAGCGTTAGTGGGCCCCAGCGGCGGCGGTAAGTCGACGCTGACGAATTTGTTGCTCCGCTTCTACGAGCCAAATAAAGGGGTGATTCGCCTGGACGGCACGGATATCCGCCAGTTGCCGCTGTTTGACTATCGCAGCTTATACGGCGTGGTGCTGCAAGATCCGTTTCTCTTTAACGATACCATTTACAACAATCTGCTCGCCGTCGCGCCCGAGTCGACCGATGCACAGATTCGCCATGCGCTGGAGCGCGCGCAAGCCTGGGAGTTCGTGGCTGACCTCACGGGTGGCTGGCACTTCAGCGTGGGCGAGAGTGGCAGCCAGCTCTCCGGCGGGCAACGGCAACGCATCGCGCTGGCACGCTGCTTTCTCACCAATCCGCAGATCATGATCCTCGACGAAGCCACCTCGGCGTTGGATAATCAGTCTGAGCATTTTGTGCAGCAGGCGCTGCAGTCGATGATGGATGGCCGCACCGTTTTCGTCATCGCGCACCGCTTGAGTACCGTGCGCCATGTCGATCGCATTTTAGTGTTGCAAGACGGGCAGGTGGTACAGGATGGCAATTATGAGGAACTTTGCCAGGCGCCGGGACTTTTCCGCGAATTGCATCAGGTTTCGCTGGAACCGGAACTGCCCGGGAGTGCGTCGGATTCGTCGCCAGTCGGATGAGCATCCGGCATTCCGGGTATGATAACGCAGAGGCATGACATGCACGATACCTGTGATATCCCCGCAACCTTCACCGGCCAGGCTGCCGCCCCCGGGCGCGTGGTCGGCCCGGCGTTCCACTGGCCCGGACCGGAGTCCGGCATACCGCTGCTGCTGGCTGATCCCTCCGCCGCCTTGCGTCAGGCGCTGGCCGGCGCACATGCGCGGCTGACGGCGGCGCTGGTGACCGCTGACGCCACGCTGGCGCCGTTGTTGGACGCGCAACGCTTGATGCTCGATGACCCAGATTTTCGTGACGGCGCGCTGGAGCTGGTGGCAGCGGGGGGCGATCTGGTCGACGCGGTGCTCACCGTGGCCGGGCAACTGGCGGCGCTGCTGGAGGGGGCGGACTCCGCGTACTTTCGTGAACGGGCCATCGACGTCCGCGCGGTGGGCACACTCGTCGCCGCGACCTTACGTGGGGAGATCGGAGCGGATATTCCGCGTGGCGCCGTAGTGCTGGCCGAAGAGTTGGCGCCCCTGGATACCGCGCGGCTGGCGGAAGCCGGGGTTGCCGCGCTGGTGACCGTGCGTGGCGGCCCGACCTGTCACGCGGCGATTATGGCGCGCGCCTGGGGCATCCCGGCGGTGGTGGGAGCGCCGGATGCCGTGCTGCGCATCGCGGAGGGCGCGCCCGTGCTGGTGGACGGGGCAGACGGCGCCGTCATTGTGCATCCTACGCCCGCACAGCAAGCCCGACAGCGGCAACCCGCCGTGTCGTACGCACTTTCCCCCCGTATTCCCATTTACGCGAATATCGGCAGCCTGGCGGAGGCGGAACGGGCAGTCACCCTGGGCGCAGAGGGGATTGGCCTGCTGCGCACGGAGTTTCTCTTCCAGGGGCGCCAACAGCCCCCCAGCGAGGAGGCGCAGGTGGAGGCCTACACGGCGATCCTGCGGTGTATGGCGGGACGTCCGCTCGTCGTGCGCACGCTGGACATCGGCGCGGATAAGCCCGTACCCTTCCTGCCGACGCCCCCCGAAGCGAACCCGCAACTCGGCCTGCGCGGCATTCGCCTCTGTCTGCAACAGCGCGAGCTATTCTGCACGCAATTGCGCGCGCTGCTGCGCGTCTCCGTGACCGGCCCATTAAAGATTATGCTGCCCATGGTCACCACGGTCGAGGAGATGCGCGAGACGTGCGCGTTGCTTGCCGGGCTGGCCGACACGCTCGGCGTCGCCCTGCCGCCCTGCGGCGCGATGATCGAGGTGCCGATGGCGGCGCTCGCCGCGCCGGAGCTGGCCACCGTCTGCGACTTTTTCAGCCTGGGCACGAATGACCTGCTGCAGTTCTTGCTCGCCGCGGACCGGCAGCACGCGGGGGTTGGCTACCTGCACGCGGGTGAGCATCCGGCGGTGTGGCGCCTCATCGCGCCAGTCATCGCCGCCGCGCATGCCGCAAGCATTCCGGTAGGCGTCTGCGGGGAATGGGGGGCGGACCCCGAGAAACTCGCGCGCTTGCTCGGATTGGGCGTCGATACCGTCAGTGTGGCGGTGGGGGCGTTGCCACAAGTGCGGGCGCTGTTTGCCTAATGCAGGTGATAGTACCCCGTGACCATATGGGCAAGGAAGCGAGGCTTGCTGTCTGTCAGAGAGACAACCTCACAGGCATCATTCGCAGACAGCGATAAAAAAGCCCTTGATGATCCGAGGCTGACCACCAGCCCAACTTCAAGTTCTAGCAACGCCCCTCTCCTCGGGGAGAGGGGTTGGGGTGAGGGTCGATTTTAGCCCAGCCGCAAGTCCATCGCCTCATCACAGAGCATCCACGTATTCTTCCATCGCACAACCGGCCCTTCCAGTTCGGGACTGCCGCTCGCTGACTCTCACCATAAATAGCGGGTAACGCCTTATCGTGGTCCTCTGAGGAACTCCTTGGCCTTTTGCCATGGGTCGCCCGGTACGGGGCGGTCATTGGCCGAGGTGCGGTCGTTTTTGAGCAGGTGATCGAGGATCGCCTGTACGGTCGGCTCTGCGGCGTAGCTTTTCTGATTGATGGGGAGCAACTGACCGCGCTCCGCGCACAAGAGCCACTTGCCCGCCTTTTCCGTAAACGTCAGATCAAGGCGGCCAAGGCACACGCCGTATTCGCCCGCCTGGACGATCGGCACCTTCCGGCCGAGGGGATTTTTTACCAGGAGCGGCTTGGTGAGGAATGTGTGGGAGTCTCCGCCGACAATGGCATCAATGCCGGGCACTTGGGCGGCCAGTTGCTTATCCAACGTGAAGCCGATGTGCGTGACGGCGATGAGGATGTCACATTCTTTGCGCACGCGCGGCACCCAGAGCTTGGCGGCGCGCAACGGGTCGCTAATCGTCCACCTCTTCACCTGCGCGTATGCCGTGGCGCGCGGGGCCGTGAGGCCCAGAAAGCCAACGCGCACCCCGTGTTCCTTGAGTACGATGTACGGCAGGATACCCTCGACCGGTTCATCGCTGGCGGTCACGGTCAAGTTGGCAGCCAACCAGGGGAAACAGCTGCGGCGCACGAGGCCGAGCATGATCTCCTGGGCATCGGTCCCCGCTTTCGCCTGAAACTCACCGTTGCCGATACAGAGCACATCGTAGCTCATGGCGTTCAGGGCATCGATTTCCGGCATGCCGTAAAACTTGTGCTGCCAGGGACCGCGTGTAAACAGGTCGCCGCTATCCACCACTACCACCGGGTGGGTGGTGGATTTGCGGATGGTGTTGATCGCCGTCGCCCGTCGCGCTAATCCCCCGACATTTTTCCCGCAAAACACGGAGGCGCCGGTGTACGCGAAGGGAAGCATTCTGCCGTGCAGATCGTTCGTATGCACGATGGTCAACTGCCAGACCTTCCCCGCCCACGTGGTGGAGGCGAGCAAGACCAGGATACACAGGGAGCAGACGAATTTGCGCACGATGGCTCCTTTCGCGATGGTCAGGACCGGCGTTTGCGCGGTTTCGTGCGTTCTTCAGCTTCTTCCTTGCCCGTGCTCTCTTTGACCTTGATGCGGATAGGGGTACCCTCCAGTGAGAAGCGCTCGCGGATTTGATTTTCCAGATAGCGCTCGGTGGAGAAATGCACCAGTTCCGTGTTGTTGACAAAGAGCACGAAGGTGGGGGGCTTCACACGCACCTGTGTGCCATAGTATATCTTGAGTTGTTTGCCGCGGCGTGAAGTCGGATGCTCAAAGATCGCCTCGGCGATGAGGCGGTTCAACTCACTGGTCGGAATACGCATCGCGTGCTGCTCGCCGGTCTGCACGACCGTGGTGAGCAACTCTTCAATGCCCTTGCGCTTCAAGGCGGAGATGAAGACGATCGGCGCATACGGGGCGAAGATCAATTCCTGGCGTATATGGTCGGTGAAATCGGTAATGAGCTTGCGGCGTTCGGTGGAACCTAACTGTTCGCCATCCAGCAACTTCTCCGAACGGCGTTCCTGGTTTAAGCGCTCATCCCATTTATTCACGGCGATCACCATGCCGCGGCCGTTTTCGTCGGCGTAGCCGGCGATGCGTTTATCCTGATCGGTCACACCTTCGAGCGCGTCGATCATGACAATCGCCACATCACAGCGGTCTACTGCCCCAAACGCGCGCACGACACTGTAGTACTCGATATCTTCGTCCACTTTGCTTTTGCGGCGAATGCCCGCGGTGTCCGTGAAGGTGAAGGGCATGCCGTTCCACTCGTAATCAATATCGAGGGCATCACGCGTGGTGCCGGAGATATCGCTGACAATGGCGCGTTCCTCGGTGAGGATGGCGTTCAGTAAGGATGATTTGCCGACATTCGGCCGTCCGATGATGGCCACGTGCAGCCGCTCGTCCTCCTCATCGTCGTCCAGCACTTCCGGCGGTGGGGGCAGCATCTCTACAATGCGGTCGAGCATGAAGTCGATATCCATGCCATGTAGGGCGGAGACAGTCGATGGGTCGCCGAAGCCGAGCGCGTAGAACTCCGTCGCATCTTCTTCGCGTCGTTTACTCTCGACCTTATTCACGACCAGAATGGTCGATTTGCCGATTTTGCGGAGAATATCGGCAATTTCATAATCCATGTGGGTCAGGCCATCACGGCCATCGACCAAAAAGATGATGACGTTCGCTTCGGCAATGGCAAATTCCGCTTGTTGGCGAATCTGCTCGACGAAGGGCGCTTTTTCTAATTGGATACCCCCGGTGTCGATGAGGACAAAGGGATGGCCGTACCAGTCACATTCGGCATAGAGGCGGTCGCGCGTGACGCCCGGCGTGGGTTCCACGATGGCGATGCGCCGCCCGGCCAGGCGGTTAAAGAGCGTCGACTTGCCGACGTTCGGACGTCCGACAATGGCAACGATAGGTTTTGGTGTCGATAGGGTTGGCATATCTTGATAATTGTAACAGACTTCGGCCAGGGTGGAAACAACGAGGGGATTTATGAGGGATATTGGCAACGTGGGGCAGGTAAATCCTGCCCCACGTTGCGTCTGTAGGTAGCATGGCGCGACGCGGTGTTACGCGGAGGCCGTCTCGTCGACAGCGGCGGGCGTCGCCTTCTTGGCGCGCGTCGTCGTTTTCTTCACCGGCTTAGCGTCTTTCGTCACCGCCTTGGTCTCTTTTTTTGCTTTGGGTTCTTTCTTGGCGGTGGCCGCCTTCTTCGTGGTAGTCTCTTTTTTCACGGCGGCGGGCTTGGCGGCTTTGGGCGTGGGCTCCGGGCGCGCAACGATCTCGTATTCGCCTTCTTCCGGCATCTTCTTGATGGTGCGGCAACGCGGGAAGGCGCTGCAGCCGAGGAACTGGCCGCGGCGTCCGTTGCGGATCGCCATCGGCTTGCCG
>DASXVL010000703.1:0-3069 GCA_036504255.1 Armatimonadota bacterium
GGTCTGGAGACGTTCCCTGCCGAGATTCGTCCCGGTACGCTCCGGGATGCCGTCCTCTATGCGGTCGGTGCCAATGCCACTCATGGCCTCCGCCGGTCCAATGCTGATAAGCATCATGCCGTCGCGCTGTTGCTGGTTGATCGTGTTTGGGGAGCCTGGAGCGACCGAGAAATCGCCCGTCGTACCCATACCAGCGCGCCGTTTGTGGCGAAGATGCGCTCCGAGGTCACTGTAAACGTTTACAGTGAGGAGCGAACCTACCAAAACAAATATGGGCGTCAGACCACCATGCAGACGGGACGCATCGGAAAGGCCGTGGCGTTTGATGCCTTGGAAGCGATCGCGCCCGAAGTGCGGGAGACCCTCCGCGAAACGTCACTCGCCGATGAGCCGAAGGAACTGGTTCGGCTCGCCCGACTCCCGGTGGAGCGTCAAGCCGAAGTCGCACGCCGACTGCTTTCGGGGGAAGCGCGGAATGTGCAAGCGGCAGTCCGGCAACTCGCCCGCGAGGGGCGCCGGGCACAGGGACTGGCGGAAGCCATCCAGGGCCGCTTCCCGGTCATCCTTGCCGATCCACCCTGGCAGTATGAGAACTCCCGGTTAAACGGCGCGCCGGATGATCACTATCGCACGTTATCGACACAGGAACTCTGCGCGTTCCCGGTGAGCGAGGTGGCCACGACGAACGCCGTGCTCTTCCTCTGGGTGCCGAATCCGTTGCTGGAGGACGCCCTGGCGGTCATGCGGGCGTGGGGATTTCGGTATGTCACGAATATCGCTTGGCTGAAAGATAAAGCGACCTACGGCAAACTCGCCAGTTATGTTTACGGCAAGCATGAATTGCTGCTGATCGGGGTGCGAGGCAACCATCTTCCCCGAGAAGGGAGCCTCCCTGAGTCGGTACTTATGGCGCCGAAAGGCGTTCATTCTGCAAAGCCGGTAGATGTGTATGCGCTCATTGAGGGCATGTATGGTGGCCCGTACCTGGAACTGTTCGCTCGGAGGCAGCGAGCAGGGTGGAAGGTCTTTGGGGATGAGGTAGAGTCGAAGGATTGACCGCGGACGTATTAGGCGCGCCGTGCCAGTGCTTCTTCGAGGAGATGGCTGAATTCGGTAAGAGTGAGGTCGAGTACCACGCAGATACGGCGGAGTTCCAGGAGATCGAGCCGGCGAGACCCTGCTTCTACTTTACTGACAAAGCTCTGGGGGACACCTAAGCGATCAGCAAGGTCTTGCTGGCGCAGGCCGGCTGCCCGGCGTGCCTGGCGTAACACGTCGAGAAAAATGCGCTGGTCGTGTGCTTCGATCTGCAGCAGTCCCATAACGAGCATTGTACCGCATTCTCACCCAGCAGCCAATGCTCCAGATTCAGACCGACCAGGGGGAGGTCAGCGGAGGAGTAGATGAGAGTTTTGTATCGTGCCGTGCCTATTGATGTATAGATTTACTACAAAGGGGTGGTTTCATGCATAAGGAAGCGCTCAAGGGTGGCTGTATCTCCACGGGCATGCTGATCTGGTTCATCGTGATTGGCGTGATGGTCCCGCCGATTGCTCCGATTGTCATCATCGTCCTGCTGCTGATCTGGGGGATCGGCATCTTCGGGAAGGATAGCAACAGGTAAGAAAGGGGGAATGTTATGGCACAGATCCCATTTGAAGTCTGCCAGACCATGTTGGCTGAGGCTGACCAGTTGTATGCTCGGGGGCAGAGAGAGGAGGCTGCCAAGCGGTATCAATGGGTTGCAGAGCAGATTGAAGACGCGGTGAACAGCGAACAGCGTGCATTTACCGGCGTTGCAACGGTCATCGGCGGCGCGTTGGGGTTTCTCATTCCGTTGGGCCATATTATTACAGTGCCGGCAGCGGCGTGGGCCGGCTATAAGCTATCCAAGGGGAAGATCGCCGGCATGGCGGAGAACCAAGAGTATGGTGCGTATTATCGGCGGGCGCTACAGGGCTTGCTAAATTGTAATCCGAGGTAGATATGGTTTGCACAGCATGCAAGATGAATTGGGGGGAGGGAGGACAATTTTGTCCGAACTGTGGGCAACGACTTGGGAGCCTTCCTCAACTATCGGGGGATACGATTCGAGCATGGGAAGGTTCGGGTTGGAGGTTATCTCAATTAGACCGATGTGTGAAATGCGGCTTATCACCGGTGTTCACGAAGACTGAGACAAGTGCTCGGGAAGTGAACAGAGGTGGGGTCTGGTTTAGTTGCAATCCGCTCGTTCTAATTATCCTTGTCATTGGTCAGCTAATTGCGTTGGCGGTCAGAAAGCCAAAGACGGTGATAGTATCTGTTGATCGGTTCGCCTGCCCACATTGTAATAGCCAATGGTATGGCGAAAAACGGTGAGAAGCTAAAGTAAAGAGGAGGAGAAAATGGTTTGTAACTATTGTACGACTGCACTGCAAAATGGGCAACGGTTTTGTGCAAGTTGTGGACAGGATATGAGTCAAGTGCCTCAACTCGATGAAGCGACAACAGCAGCATGGCAACAGGCTGGTTGGAAGTTGCAAGAAAGTCAGTCCTGTTCGAGATGCGGACGTACACCAGTATTTTCCAAGCTGGAGATCATTGAAAAGAAGATCGGTGATCATACAGGAGCAAGCTTTAGCTGCAATCCGCTGCTCTGGCTAGTCTTTCTGGCTACAAATGCTGCCGCGAAAGCAATTGCTCCACCCAAGATTATCACGCTCAATATTGATCACTATGCTTGCCCACATTGTAAGCATGAGTGGGGGGCGAATGAGCGAGAAGTTGGAATCAAGCGACTTTGATTCATTATGAGAGTAGCATGTCCACATTGTAGTTGAATCAAGTAATGGTCTTTCTGCCTGTGACATCTCTGTGACGACATGCATCAAGTACTAAGTGATCGATACTCAATTGTTGTATCAAATGAGGATGTAGAAATGCTTAAACTGTTCACCACATTTGCGATCCTATCAATGGTTTGTGTTCTCTTGTGCAGCTGTGCCGATGATATTAAAGACGATCTAGTTGACTACTATAATACCAAGTTATCTGATGCACGTAGTTTTGACTTAAAGCATTCACTCA
>DASXVL010000704.1:0-5018 GCA_036504255.1 Armatimonadota bacterium
CCTTATGCTGGGCAAATCCGTAGGCGGGATAGCGGGCGTCGAGCTCGCGCAGCAGGCGATCACGGGTGACTTTCGCGAGAATCGACGCCGCCGCAATCGAGGCGGACCGGGCATCGCCATGTACCAGGTTATGCTGCGGACACGGCGGCCTGGGCAGAGGCAACCCATCGATCAACGCGATGTCCGGCATGGGGGTCAGCGCGCGCAACACCGCGCGCATGCCCAGGTGGGTCGCCTGCAGAATATTGACCTCATCGATGACGTCCACGGGGATGATTTCAATGGCAAAGGCGTCCGCCGCGGCGAGGATCTCCCCGTAGAGCTGTTCGCGTTTTTCCGCGGGGACTTTCTTGGAGTCATTCAACCCGGCGAACCAGGCATCGAGCGGCAACACGACGGCAGCCACCACCAGCGGACCGGCCAACGGGCCACGCCCCGCCTCATCGACGCCCGCCACGCGGCGCGCGCCCGCCGCGAGCAACTCATGCTCCACAGCCCAGAGCCGGGTGCGGCGTTCCTCTTCACGTTGAGCGCGTGGCGTGGCCGTGGCATCCACCTTTCAGCGTGTTAGAGCAACTTTAAGCGCGTCAATGGCCAGAATGTGGAGACGGCGCGGGCGCGCACATTGTGCAGCGGGACGACGCCCCAATAGCGGCTATCGAAACTCCCGCCGTTACTCCGGTTATCACCCATGACAAACACCGCGCCCGCCGGGACGACAAATTCGCCGTCCCGCACATAGGGGGCGATGCGCAGCCGATAGATGTGTTGGTAGTCATACCAGTCTCTGAGCCACGCCGCAAAGCGATCGCTGAATTCCTGCCGGGCGAGAGCGAGATTGCCGATGGACTTGGCCGCTTGCGCAAAGGTGGGCGGCGGGCCGGGATCGGGCGTCACAAACGGGAAATCCTTCGCCGAGGCGGAGTGGTGATCCGGAAGATAGCGTTCATCGAGCAACTTGCCGTTGATATAGACCCCTTCGCCGGCGACCACGCGGACGCGGTCGCCGGACACGGCAATCACCCGTTTAATGAAGTCATCCAGATCCGTCGGAAAGGGGGGAAGCGCACTCAACGCCCACTCGGGATGTTCGCTGAATCCGCCCAACACCTGTTGCTGTACCTCGGGCGGCGTCTCTTCCAGCCAGGTACGTTCGAGCAGCGGAATATTATTGTTGGCCACAATGGCTTCGAGTGGCGGTTGGAAGACGACCACTTCACCCGGCTGCGGCGTGCGGAAGCGATAGACGAATTTATTGGCTATGAGCTTGTCCGAAATGAGCAGCGTGGGCTCCATACTGCCCGACGGAATAAAAAACGTCTGTAACAAGAAAGGGCGCACCAGGCCGAAGACGAGGATGAGGGCGATCAAGAGCGTATCGATCACCTCGAGCACGATATCTTTCTTTTTGGGCGCAGCCGGCGCGACGTCAACGGCTGCGCGCGACTTCCGTGTGGCGATGGCGGCGGTGGAGTCCGCACTCCGTTGCAGGCGCAGCCAGAACACCCGAACGCCGATCATTACTAAAATGAGGGTAATGACGACGACGGGATTTTCCATCAATTTCAGCAGTTGTAATAAGGGCGAAGATTGCATGCGCGTCCTTCCTCGGCTAATGCACAAATCCGGCGCGGTGCGGCGGCCAAAAGAGATATTCCGCTTTCCCCACCAGCGCTTTGCGCGGGACCAGTCCCCAGGCGTGGCTATCATGGCTGAACTGGCGATTATCGCCGAGCACAAACACATACCCCGGCGGAATCACTAATTCGTTGTTCACGATATAGGGCTGCAACTGCGCGCGCGTTTGCGCATAGGCCAGCGCGCTGGTGCCGTCAGCATTGTTGGGAAAATTATAATTCGGTAGCGCCGCCACGTAGGGTTCCGCTTGCCGAATGCCATTCACGAACACGCCGACGTTATCCGCAATACGAATGTGGTCGCCGGGCAAGCCGACCACGCGCTTCACATAATCTGTGGGGTGCGCCGCATCGTAGGGCTGGCCGAGCGTTTGCAGCGCGTTCGCAGGGGCATGAAAGACGATGATTTCACCATGGCGCGGCTCGCGCAACATGAAGGTATATTTTGTGGCGAGCAATTTATCCCCTTTTTGCAGTGTCGGCACCATACTCTCCGACGGGATAAAAAACGCTTGCAAGACAAAGGGGCGAATGACAAAGAAGACCAGGATGACGGCGATCAGCGCCGAGTCCAGCAACTCGGTGACGAAGCGATAGGGGTGTGGGTCCGCTGTCGGCAATTCCGGCAGCGCGAGCACGGGCGCGGGCGGCACATCGGGGTTGTCGTCGGGAGAGAGCGCGGTCACCACCGCCTCGGCCGGCCGCCCCACGAGGAGGCGTTCGACGACGAAGAGCGCCACGCGTAAGCCGACAAGAATCGCGAGCAGGGCAATGGCTATACCGGGATCATCAAAATTGAGCATGGGCGGTTTCACACAAACGTCACTCCCGGGGAACGCCCGTATGGCGCTCCCCGGGAATGGGACTGGTTGCTATCATGCGGCCATCCGCACCGACTGGCGGATGACAAAAAGCCGAATACGGATACGTTATACCCGTCCGCGCTCTTTGATACGCGTGGCGCGCGAGCCAATGCGACCGCGCAGGTAGTAGAGGCGTGCGCGGCGGACTTTACCAAGGCGCATTACTTCCACTTTTTCGATCATCGGCGAGTGCAACAAGAAGATACGCTCGACCCCGAAGCCGTTGGTGACGCGGCGCACGGTGAAGCGCTCGTTGAGCAAGCCAGCCTGATGACGAATCACCACACCTTCGAAGAGCTGGATGCGCTCGCGGTTGCCTTCTTTGATCTTGAGGTGCACACGTAACGTGTCACCGGTGCGGAACTTGGGGCGATCAGGCTTGATCTGCTCCTGTTCCAGTTCGCGAATGATCGCGAAATTAACTTTCTTCATCGTCGGTACTTTCCGCCGAGAGGTCGACTATAGTCTCCTTCTGCCGACATTCAGCCTGGAGGCGTGCTAACAGACGCGTATCCTCCTGGGTGAGCGGCGCGGTCTCCAGGAGATCGGGCCGTCGTTCCAGGGTTCGGCAGAGTGATTGCTCACGCCGCCAGCGCCTGATTGCCTCATGATGACCGGAGAGAAGGGTCTCCGGTACTGCCCACCCGCGAAACACGGGGGGGCGCGTGTACTGGGGATACTCGAGTAGCCCCGTCACGAAACTTTCACTCTCTGCAGCGCCTTCGCCGCCGAGCACGCCCGGCAACAACCGCGCCACCGCGTCGATAACCACCAGCGCCGGGATTTCCCCGCCGGTGAGCACGTAGTCGCCGATAGAAATCTCTCGTTGCGCCAGGTGCGCGTGCACCCGTTCATCCATCGCTTCGTAGCGGCCGCAGACGAAGACCAGGTGATCGTACGCGGTCAATTCTTCCGCCAACTGTTGGGTGAACGGTTCACCCGTCGGGGCCATGACAATGACGAGCTCGCGCGGGCCACCTTCACGCACGGCCTCGACCGCCTCGAAGATCGGCTCCGGCTTCATCACCATGCCCACGCCGCCGCCGTAGGGCGCGTCATCGGTACAGTGATGCTTGTCGTGCGTATAGTCGCGCAACTGATGCGCATGGCATGCCAACAAGCCTGCCGTCTGCGCCCGCCCCAGCATACTCTCCGACCAATACGCGTCAAAGACCTGCGGCAGCAGGGCGATGACATCCACCCGTAAGGGCGCGCGCCCTGTCGCGGGCGATTCCTGCGCTGCACGCTCGTCTGACATTAGGCGCGAGCCGGCACGGACACATCGATGTGCAACAGCCAGTTATGGCGGTCGGCAATGTCTCCATACTGAATGCCCTGCAGTTCACGGTACAGCTTGGTCAACGTCGGCCCAGCTTCATCCGCTTTCCCGAACCGGAAGCACTGCTCGCCGATATGCACGGCGGAGATCGGCGTTATGACCGCCGCGGTCCCGCACGCGCCCACTTCGTCGAACTGCCCC
Organism: Armatimonadota bacterium; assembly: GCA_036504255.1. GTDB lineage: Bacteria > Armatimonadota > Hebobacteria > CAIYQO01 > CAIYQO01 > DASXVL01. The sequence continues at coordinate 3,981 of DASXVL010000704.1, forward strand.
AGACTCTCCAGCAAGATGGGCGCCTTCACCACCGTCAGGCCCATATCCTCCGCCAGCGTTTGCAACGACTTATTGGTGATGCTCGCCAGAATCGAGGACGAGGACGGCGTCTTGTATTCCCCCGCCGCGGTGATGCCGATGAAGTTCGAGGTGCCGAACTCATCAACGTATTTGTGTTCGCCCGGGTCGGTGAACAGTTGCACGGGATAGCCCAACTCCTTGGCGAGCAGGCCCGGCTTAAGACTGGCGGCATAGTTGCCACCCGTTTTGGCCTGCCCGGTGCCGTACGGGGCGGCGCGGTCGTAACCGTCGATGACCACCGCTTCGACCGGGAAAAATCCGTTCTTATAGTAGGGACCGACCGGCGTCACCAGTACGATAAAGGTATAGCTGTTGGAGGCACGGATGCCAATGGTCGGCTCGGTGCCAATGAGCAAGGGACGCAGATAGAGGCTGGCGCCCGTGCCATAGGGCGGCACGAATTCCGCGTTACCCTGGATGGCTTTCACACAGGCGTCGATGAAGAGCGCTTCCGGCGGCGCCTGCATGCAGATGCGCTCAGCCGAGAAGGCCAGACGACGAGCGTTCTGCTCGGGGCGGAAGAGCATGACATCGCCTTCACGCGAACGAAACGCTTTCATGCCTTCAAAGCAGGACTGCCCGTAATGCAGGCAGCTCGCCGCGATGTGCACGGGCAAGTAGGGCTCCGTCTTGAAGACGGGGGCGCTCCAGGCGCCATCCGCATAATCCGCCTGTACAAACCCGTTCGTGGGTAAGTACTGAAATGATAAGTTTTGCCAGTCCAAATTCACCGTCGCCATACCAAAGCCTCACATCACTGCGTCCCGCGACGCCACCGCCATCATCCACACCAGGTCATCCGAGCCGTCCGTCCTGGGCGGCAGCTTGCGAACAATTCCGCGAATATTCTAATCACCCGCGTCAGTCTTCTTCAACCCCGGACGCGCGTCCACCACCATGCGCGCCTGCGCCAAATCGATCTCCCGGATCATATCTTTGGTCGCCGGAATGAGCGCC
>DASXVL010000705.1:0-5901 GCA_036504255.1 Armatimonadota bacterium
GCCTGGGCGCAGTGCGGATCTGGGGGGATGTACCATTATGGTGACGAGAACGTCTTGCCCTGACATTGCGCATCTTCACACTTTCTTCACACCCATCCGTCATGAATTCACAGCTTCTTTATGCCCGCATGCTACGGTGAGGCGTCTGTTTGGAGAGGAGCAACATCATGGGGGATCTGATCTATCTGGCACTCCTCGGCCTGGTGTTCTGGGGCTTTGCCCGGTACGTCACCGCCGCGGATCGGCTGTGACCAGGGGGAGAAATAGATGACTATCGAATACATCGTCATTGGTGTAATTGCAGTGGGGTTATTGGCCTACCTCGGGTATGCCTTGCTGCGTCCGGAGCGACTGTAACCAGAAAGGATGCCTGATGACTGCCATGGGTATCGCACAAATTCTCCTATTTCTGTTGGTGTTGCTGCTCCTGGTGAAGCCGGTCGGCGCGTTTATGGCCCGCGTCTATGCCGGGGAGCGCACCTGGCTCGATCCGCTGTTGCGTCCACTGGAGCGCGTCATCTATCGCGTCGCCGGCATCGATGCGCAGCGGGAAATGCGCTGGACCTCCTACACGCTGGCGTTCCTCGCCTTCAGTCTCGTCAGCACCGTCATCCTCTATGCCATCTTACGCTTGCAAGGAATCTTACCGCTCAACCCCCACCACGTGCCGGGCATGCGGCCGGATCTGGCCTTCAACACGGCGGTCAGTTTCGCCACGAATACCAACTGGCAGGCGTATGCCGGTGAACAGGCGGTGAGTTACTTTACGCAGATGGTGGGGCTCACCTGGCATAATTTCTTATCTGCCGCGGCCGGCATGGCCATCGCGGTGGCGCTCATCCGTGGACTCACCCGGCACTCCACCCAGGAGTTGGGCAACTTTTGGGTGGACCTGACGCGCGGCGTGTTATGGATTCTCCTCCCCCTCTCCCTGCTCTGGGGATTGCTACTGGTGTCGCAAGGCGTCATTCAGAATTTTTCGCCCTATCTGACGGCGACCACCGTCGAAGGCGCGCAGCAGATCATCCCCCAGGGACCGGTGGCCTCGCAAGAGGCGATCAAGATGCTCGGCACGAATGGCGGGGGGTTCTTTAACGCCAACTCCGCGCATCCCTTCGAGAACCCCACCCCGCTCACGAATTTCCTGGAAATGCTGGCGATCTTTCTCATCCCTGCGGGCTTGACCTATACCTTCGGGCGCTTCGCGAAGAATCAACGCCAGGGCTGGGCGCTCTTTGCCGCGATGGGCGTGTTGTTTCTCGCGGGATTGACGGTCATCTACGGCTTTGAGCAAGCCGGGAATCCAGTGCTCGCCAAACTCGGCGTCGACCAGGCGGCGAGCGCGCTGCAAGCGGGCGGCAATATGGAGGGGAAAGAGGTGCGCTTCGGCATCGCCAACTCCGCGCTCTTTGCCACCCTCACCACTGACGCTTCCTGCGGAGCGGTCAATGGCATGCATGACAGTTTCACGCCGCTGGCCGGCGGCATGACGCTGCTCAACATCGCCCTCGGTGAGATCATCTTCGGCGGCGTCGGCGCGGGGTTCATCGGCATCATCGTCTTTGCCATCCTCGCGGTCTTTATTGCCGGGCTCATGGTGGGGCGCACTCCGGAATATCTGGGCAAAAAGATCGAAGCGAAAGAGATGAAGATGGCCATGCTCTACGTACTGGTGAGCGCCGTGAGCATCCTCGCCTTCAGCGCCTTGGCCTCCGTCCTCCCGGCGGGTCTTGCCGGACGGCTGAATATGGGGCCGCATGGTCTCTCCGAAATTCTCTATGCCTATACCTCCGGGACCGGCAATAACGGCAGCGCCTTTGCGGGCCTCACCGCCAATACGCCGTTTTATAACATCACCATTGGCTTCGCCATGTTGATTGGCCGCTTCATGGTGACCATTCCGCTCATGGCCATTGCCGGAGCGCTGGCCCGGAAGACCACCGTGCCGGCCACGGGCGGCACCTTCCCGACGACCGGCGGTTTGTTTGTGGGATTACTCATTGGCATTATCCTCATCGTCGGCGCCTTGACCTTCTTCCCCGCCTATGCGCTCGGCCCTATCGTTGAGCACTTCCAGATGCACGCCGGACGACTCTGGTAGAAAGGATAGCCGTCATGCCCAACGCACAGCTACACGAACTGACGCCCGCGCATCCGCTGGTGAAATCTCGTCACCGTGGCCGTCCGATCTCGGTGACGCAATTGCTTCCGCAAGCCACCCGCGATGCCTTCCGCAAGCTGGACCCGCGCTCGCTCATGCGTAACCCGGTCATGTTTGTCGTGGAAATCGGCAGCGTGATCTGCAGCTATTATGCCCTGGCCAGTCTGCTGACCCATGGTAAGGACAGCAGCTTTCTGATCGCCATTGCCGCGTGGCTCTGGTTTACCGTGCTCTTTGCGAATTTTGCGGAAGCGATGGCAGAAGGCCGGGGGAAAGCCCAGGCCAGCTCCTTGCGCCAGATGAAAACCGAGACCATGGCCAACCTCGTCACGGATCACGACCAGATTCAACAGCTTCCGGCGTCGCAATTAAAAAAAGGCGATGTCGTGCGCGTGTCCACCGGCGAAGTGATTCCGGGAGATGGTGACGTCATCGCCGGCATCGCCTCAGTGGATGAATCGGCCATCACCGGGGAATCCGCGCCGGTCATCCGTGAGAGTGGCGGCGACCGCAGCGCAGTGACCGGGGGCACGAAAGTGCTCTCGGATGAAATTCACGTGCTCATCACCTCGGAGCCCGGCAAGACCTTCCTCGACCGCATGATTGCCCTGGTGGAAGGCGCATCCCGCCAGAAGACGCCCAACGAAATTGCGCTGGATATTCTCTTGGCAGGGTTAACCATCATCTTCCTGCTGGTGGTCATTACCCTGCAGCCCTTCGCCATCTACTCGGGGAGTAGCGTCCAGGTCTCCGTGCTCATCGCGCTACTCGTCTGTCTCATTCCGACGACCATCGGCGGCCTGCTCTCCGCCATCGGCATCGCCGGCATGGATCGCCTGGTGCAGCATAACGTGCTGGCCAAATCCGGCCGTGCGGTGGAAGCCGCCGGGGACGTCGACACCCTGCTGCTCGACAAAACCGGCACCATCACCCTGGGCAATCGCCAGGCCGCGGAATTCCTCCCTGTGTCCGGCGTCGCGGAAAAGGATGTCGCCGATGCCGCCCAGCTCGCCTCGTTGAGCGACGAAACGCCGGAAGGGCGTTCCATCGTGGTCTTAGCCAAGGGATACGGCTTCCGTGATCGGCATCTGACGCATGAGGAGGCGGCGTTCGTGCCCTTCACCGCGCAGACGCGCATGAGCGGCATCGATTGGAAAGGCCAGCGCATCCGCAAAGGCGCCACCGATGCCGTCATCACCTGGGTGCGCGAAGGCGGCGGCGTCATTCCGCAAGAGCTGGACTCCATAGTGAAACGCGTCTCCATGGCGGGGGGCACCCCGCTGGTCGTGGCGCGCAATACCCAGATCCTCGGGGTGATCCATCTCAAGGATATCGTCAAAGGCGGCATTCGTGAGCGCTTCGATCAGCTCCGCGCCATGGGCATCCGCACCGTCATGGTCACCGGGGATAATCCGTTAACGGCCGCCGTGATCGCCAAGGAAGCGGGGGTAGACGATTTCCTGGCGGAAGCGACGCCGGAAACGAAGATGGAACTCATCAAGAGTGAACAGCGCCAGGGAAAACTCGTGGCGATGGCCGGGGATGGCACCAACGATGCGCCCGCGCTGGCGCAGGCCGACGTCGGGGTGGCGATGAATACCGGGACCATGGCCGCAAAAGAAGCCGGCAATATGGTCGATCTCGATTCCAATCCCACCAAGCTCATCGAGGTGGTGGAAATCGGCAAGCAGTTACTGATGACGCGGGGGTCGCTCACCACCTTCAGCATCGCCAATGACGTGGCGAAATACTTCGCCATCATCCCCGCCATCTTTATGACCACCTATCCGGAGTTACAAGCGCTCAATATTATGCGCCTGCATTCGCCGCATAGCGCCATCCTGTCGGCCATCATCTTTAACGCGCTCATCATCGTCGTCCTCATTCCGCTGGCGTTACGCGGGGTGAAGTATCGTCCGGTGGGCGCCGCGGCGTTGCTGCGCACGAACCTCCTGCTCTATGGCCTGGGCGGAATCATCGTGCCATTCGTAGGGCTGAAGCTCATTGATATGTTGCTGGTGGCATTACACCTGACGGATTAGCGAGGCGAGAGATGGCTCGATATCTATTCACGGCATTACGCATATCGCTCTTGACGATACTCCTGCTGGGTGTCATTTACCCCTTAGTGCTGACGGGGCTGGCGCAACTGCTATTTCCGCAACAGGCGCGCGGCAGTTTGGTCCATGATGGGGAGACCCTGAAAGGTTCCGCGCTGATCGGGCAGTCCTTCACGGGACCGGCCTATTTTCACCCGCGTCCGTCGGCAGCGGGCAACGGGTATGACGCCACCGCATCCGGCGGCTCGAATCTCGGACCGACAAGCAGCGTGCTGGCGACACGCGTCACGGCGGAGGTAGAGCGCTTGCGGCAGGAAAATCCCAGCCTGCAGCAAGTCCCGGTGGACATGGTCACCACCTCTGGCAGCGGTCTTGATCCGGATATCACCCCGGCAACAGCCTATGCGCAGGTGCCGCGCATCGCGCTGGCGCGGGGATTGCGCGAGAATCTCGTCCGGTTCCTGGTCACGCAGCGGATCACCGGGCGTCAGTTCGGCCTATTAGGCGAGCCCCGCGTCAACGTGCTACAATTGAACCTCGCGCTCGACGCGATCGGGAATAAGGGGTAATGCAGCATTATCAGAAACGCGGACGGCATAAAATCTTCCTCGGGTATGCGCCCGGTGTCGGCAAAACCTACACCATGCTAGCCGAAGCGCATCGTCGTATCGCGCGCGGGGAAGACGTCGTCATCGGCATCATCGAAACCCATGGCCGCACCGAAGTCGCCAAACTCATCGAGGGGCTGGAACAGATACCCCGCAAGCATCTCGACTACCGTGGCACGACCTTCGAGGAGATGGACACCGCCGCCGTCATCGCCCGCCGACCGGAATGGGCGCTGATCGATGAACTTGCCCATACCAATATTCCCGGCACCCAACATGCCAAGCGCTGGCAGAGCGTGCAAGAGATCATCGACGCCGGCATCAACGTCATCTCGACGGTCAACGTGCAACACGTGGAAAGTCTCAACGATACCGTTTTCGAAATCACCGGAGTGCGCGTGCGCGAGACGCTGCCGGATTCCATCATCGACAACGCCGATGAAGTCGTGCTCATCGACCTCACCCCCTCCGCGTTACTCAACCGCTTAAAACGTGGGGATGTGTATGCGCTGGCGAAAGTGCCCACCGCACTGCAGAACTTCTTCCGCCCCGGCAATCTGGGTGCGCTGCGTGAGCTGGCCTTGCGCAAGACGGCGGAAGAGGTGGACGACCAGCTCCGCGTGTATATGGAAGAACAGCGCATCGCGGACGCGTGGCGCACCCAGGAGCGCGTCGTCATCTGCGTGACGCCCGCCGCAAAATCCACGAAACTCGTGCGCCGTGGCTATCAGATCGCCCGTCGTTTGAGCGGCGTGTTCTGGACCGTCTATGTCCGCACCCCCGGCTCCATGCTCCCGCCCCGCGAAGAGACCGCCCTGCAGGAACTGTTTGAACTCACCCGCAACCTCGGCGGTGAGATGATGGAACTGGAGGGCGAATCGGTCGCGGAGGTCATCGTACGCTTTGCGGAAGAGCACCAAGCCACCACCATCGTCATGGGTCAATCGATCCACAGCCGCCTGGAAGAGATCATCCGCGGGAACATTATCACGCGCATTATGCGTGCAGCAAAAAGTATCGACGTCCTCGTCGTAGCCGGGACAGATGAAAATGCCAAATAACCACACTGCGT
>DASXVL010000706.1:0-8195 GCA_036504255.1 Armatimonadota bacterium
TACTCCTGCGGCATACGGGATTTTGCCTGGAACCCGAGCACGATGAGCGCCAGCACAAACATGATGATGAAGACCGGACGTCTGATGGATGTTTGAGTCAGCCACATAGTCATTCCTCCTTTCCGGTGCGAAGGCACCTACTGTTGGCGGACATCGGCTTTCAACCCGTCCTGGAGATTCTGATGCCCGGTAGTCACCACGCGATCTCCCTGCCGCAAGTCCGTCTCAGTGCCGAGTTGCGCAAACGTGGCGTCCTCGCGCATGACGGTAATTATATGCCGCTTGGCAAGGCCGTCAGCGCCGATGGTAAACACCAGCTTCGTCCCCTGCTGCTCCTCGATGGCATCCTTGGGCACCAGCAGTGCCGCTGTTGACTGCCCGGTGTAGATGACACCACGGGCAAACATGCCGGGTTTGAATTTGCGATCCATATGCGGGATGGCTATTCGCACGGAGAAGTTCCGATTCGTTGTCGACCCCGAGGGATTGATTTCCTTGACCACACCCCGCATGGCGATGCCGGGCAGCGCATCGACCTTCACCTGGACCGCTTGCCCGATCATGATCCGGTTGAGGGATTGTTCCGCAACATCCCCCTTCAGGTAGACGCTGGTCAAGTCGACGATCGTGGCCACCGCCTGACCGGGTGACAACACCAGACCAGGATCAGCCGTCCGGGACGCGATGACACCAGAGATGGGCGCCGTAATCTGCGTGTTCGCCAGTTGCCGTTGGGCGATAGCCAGGTTGGCCTCTGCCTGGTGCACCGCTGCCTGCGCGGCGGTGACATCATCCTTGCGGAGCCGGTTTTCCGAGAGATTCGTTTGGGCTTGCTTCACCTGCTCATTAGCGACCTCCACCGCCGCTTGGGCTTGCAGCACCGCTGACCGTGCAGTCGCCACATCCTCGTCGCCATTGCGGTTTTTCGCCACCGCATTGGCCTTGTTTTGCTGCAATTGGGTGCGCGCTACGTCCAGAGCCGATTGGGCGGTCGCGATGTCTTCAGTCCGTCCGCCTTCCTGAAGCAGGGATAACTGTTCTTTGGCGCTTTTGTAATTGGCATGGGCGACATCATATTGTGTTTTCATCGTGCCATAATCCATCGCAGAGACGGCGCCGCGCTCATACAAGCCTTTATAGCGCCGGTAGTTTGCTTCCGCGTTATCCAGGTTGGCCTTGGCAGAGTCGACCGTGTTTTGCGCCACCAGGACTTGCTGACTACGCGTGGGCTTTTTTGCCAGCGTGAGACGGGCTTCGGCTGATTCGACATTCGCTTGTGCCTGATCGATGTCAGACTGCACCTGCTTCTTCGTCACCTCAGCGGTCGTGATGGCTTGTGACAGCCGTGTCTGCGCCGCGCTTTGCGCCGCTTGCACGGATTTGAAATTCGCCACGGCCTGGTCAATCACGGATTGCTTTTGAATGGCGGTCACCTCGCCCGTCGTCTGCGCCTGCGAGAGCCGGGCCTTACTCGACTCAAGCGCGGCTTGCGTGGTCTGGATACTGTTCAGGGCATCCTCCTGGTCTTGCACAGCGACCACTTGACCTTTGGTGACAAGATCGCCTTCGCGCACCAGCACCGTCTTCAAACGTCCCGCGGCTTTCGGAGAAATCGTCGCACTGTTCAATACGCAGAGATCGCCGGTCAGCTCAACGGTTTCGGTGAGACTCCCCTGGGCAATGACCGCCGTCTCCACCGGCACGCCTTGCGCTTTCCACAGGTCTTGCGCCGTCGACGCAGGCGGTTTCGGCATATGTGTGCGCGCAGCGATCATGAGACCACCGAGGACGACGGCAATACCGAGAATCGTGAACAATATTTTTTTCATGGGGTGTCCCTCCGTCATTAGCGCTGGGGCGTCGTAGAATCGGCAGCCGACGATAACGCAGCCAGTTCCGGTTGGGTCGAGGTGGAACGCTGCAGTTGGGCAGATGCCACGGCGTAGTCATACAGTGCGTTCACCGCATTGTTGCGGGCTTGCGTAAGTTGAGTTTCGGCATTGGTTACTTCCACCAGCACCGCCAGACCAGCGCCATACCGCAGCTTTGCGAGATTTAAGGCCTCTTCAGCCAGCGTGACGGCGCGTGCGGTCGTCTTCGTCCGTTCTGCCGCCTGTTGCATGTTCAAGGCGGCGGTGCGCACGTCCTGGGCGACGGCTAGTTGGGTTTGGTGGAGCGTCTCCTGTGAGGTTTGCACATCCGCTTTGGCTTGCCGAACTTTCGCGCGGATTTGGCCACCATCATACAACGGCACACTGGCATTGATGCCGACTTGCCAGGATAACCCAGGGTTGATACCGTCGGAATTGAAGTTGTACGTCGGACCAGTCCCGATGCTGATCGTGGGGTATTTCGCGCTGTTTTGCAGGTCCACGACGGTTTGCGACTGGGTAATGCCGAGTTGGGCGGCCTGGACTTCAGGGCGCCGTGCATACGCCTCTTGAATGCGTTGCGGAATATCGATGGCATCACTCGTGACTGGGATATCGACCCCACGAATCTGGATCGGCGTGTTGACATCAATCCCCAGCACGCGGTTGAGGGACGTTTGCGCGATACGCACCTGGTTGTCCGCCACCAGCAGTTGTTGCTGCAAATTCGCCAGATTGACTTCAGCGCTGGTAACATCAAACGCCGGTAGGGTTCCCGCATCAAACTTGGCTTGTGTCTGTGCCAATTGCGCCTGCGCATTGTCTACCGCCGCTTGTGCCACATTGCGTTGCCCGACCGCCCTCAGCAAATCGAAATAGGCGGTATTCACCGAGAGTACGAGTTGTTCTGCCGTAGAAACAAACGCGAGATACTGAGATTGGTATTGGTATATCGAGATGTCCTTGCCATACCGTAACTGATGAGAGAAATCTATTGGCATCGTCAGCGATGCGCTGACTTGCGGGGTGTAAGTACTAGCTTGCCCAGTAGCCGCGCTTTCAGCACCTTGCCAGGTGGTAGAGCCTTGCGCCGTCACCGTTGGCCTGGTGCGTGCCCGGGCTTCGTCGATACCGCCGCGCGTTTTCTCGACCCGGCTTAAAGCGATCTGGAAATCAGGACTGTGCTGGAATGCCAACGCGGTTGCTGTATCGAGTGTAAGGGGGTATGTTGCGGCGTCTGGCACTGTCATTGGTTGCACGATGGGAACGGCGGTTGTGACGAGAGATTTCGTGGCAGTAGACGGCGCTGGCGTCTGGATCTTCGTTCCATGGGCAGGCACAACCTCGTTCGGCGCTGGCGCCAACAGGAGACGGGGCTCCGCATTAACTGGGGCAGTCGTGGTTACAGCCAGTCCTGGATTGCTGGGGTATACCTCGGTATTCGTCAGACTGGGGTCTGGCTGTTGTGCGGCAGCCACGGTAATCGGCATTACGATGATCCCTAGCGCGAGACAAGCGAAAAGTGTGAGTCGACTGCGCAGACACGGCGATAATGCTGTCATGGTTGCGTCCTCCGTTGCGAGAGATACCACGTCACAGTTCATGTTGCTGACCAGCAAACTTTAACCGTACGTTTAGTTAAACGTATACCTGAGGCAACACCGCTGTCAATCCCCGAACTGAAGTTTGCTAACCAGGCAGAGCTAGTGCCGGCGTATCCGTGTCAGGGGCAGTTTCATACACAATGAAGCGTTGTGTTATGCGAAGACGAACTTACCGGGGGGTGGCAATCCCATGGGCCAGCACCGCGATCATCTCGTCAACACTGGCATCAGGGATGGTGGACGATTGGGTAAACTCCTGCATAATGACCAGGGAGTGGACCATCCCGAAGATCATGTGGAGCACGGTATCAATCTGCAGTGGGCGCAACTCACCTGCGGCGATGCCGTCGGTCAGGATGTCCCGCACAATGACCGGGGGTTCCGGCATACGCTGGTGCAGCGGTAAGATGCCTTCAGGGTGATCGTGATCGCGCTCCAGGCGGATGGCCATTGCCATCATGCTCGGGCGCTCAAGGTGCAGTTGGGCGGAACGTACAATAAAGAGCCGAAGCCTGTCCAGGGCTGATCCGTCGGAATCGCGCGCTTCTCGGGCGATCCGCAGCAGATCGGCCTCACCGTTCGCAATAACCGCACAGTACAGGTCGGCCTTGTCGGTGAAGTAGTAGTAGATCAACGCCCGATTCACGCCCGCCGCTTCACACAGCTCACGAATCGACGCCGCGGCATACCCCTTCTGTGCGAAGACCTTCTCGGCACAAAGCAGAATCCGCTCGCGCATATCATTGCTCTCGTGGTGCTTGCGACCTGGCATCAGAACTCCGGGCAGTCTTAACTGGACGTTTAAAAGTATGGCGGGTGATGATACTTTTGTCAATGCACGATGTATTCCACCCTGTAGGCTTATCATAGATAGGTAACAGTTTGCTTTGTGTTTGCATAAGAGGAGAATGCCATTCCTTTCTGGTACTTGTTGCGTGCTGAAGCTAAACAAGGAGGAAGGGAATGGCACGCATTCAGCTTACCGCAAACCAACAAGTCTATCAACGGCTGCGCTTAGTCACCGAGATGGCCGCCGGACGGGAGTCAATCACCGCCCTGGCCCATAAATACGGGATCTCGCGGAAAACGGCCTATAAATGGTTTGCGCGTTGGGATGCCGGGGGGCGGGACGTCGGTGCCCTCACCGAGCAGAGCCGCGCCCCACGGGTCTGCCCCCGGCGGCTGGCCCCGGCCACGGAAGCCGCCATCGTCCGCGAGGCGCAGGCCCATCCCGATCAGGGACTGGTGCGCCTGACCCGCCGTGTGCAGCGGCAAGGGCTCACGGTGAGCGTGTACGGCGTCTATCGGGCGTTGCTGCGTGCCGGCGTGTTCCAGCGCCGACAGCGGCGTGCCCCGCGGAAACGCTATCGCCGCGTGGTGCAGACGGTGCCCGGTGAACTCGTCCAGGGCGACCTGATGCAGCTCGACGGTGGCCAGTATCAAGTGACGGTCATTGATAGCGCCACCCGCTATCTGGCGGCCGTGGTGGTGCCCAATAAACAAGTGGCGACCGTCCGGAAGGCGCTGGCCCGCCTGCTGACCGCGTTGCCGTTTCCGGTGCAAACGCTGCAAACGGACCACGGGACGGAGTTTACCTATGCGTTCTTCCCGCACGTCCAGGCGGAGCATCCGCTCGATGCGTGGTGTCGGCAGCATGGCATCCGGCATCGGCTTATTCCGGTGGCGTACCCACAAGCGAATGGCAAAGTGGAACGGGTCCACCGCATTTGCCGACAGGAGTTCTATCGACGGTACCGCTTGCGCCCCGGGCAGACGTGGACCGGGTGGTTACCGAAATACGTCGACTACTATAATCAGCAACGGGAACACGGCAGTCTCGACTGGCGCACTCCCGCCCAACAAGTACAGCGCTTACAACAGCCACAACACGACCAGGGGCAAACAGCACCGCAAACTGTTACCGATGTTTGACTAAGGTACACGATGTATTCCACCCATTGGATTACAATTGGTGTTAGACACGAGATAGCCCCGGTTCCGCCCGGTTCCGGGGCTATCATCCGTTCATAACTGTGACAGGCCAGCACTGACGTGTGGGCTGGCATCTTCTTCTTCCATCATCTCCTGCAGCTGCTCATAGAGATCGCACGCCTGCAGCAGTGTTCCGATTAATTCTTCAAAACTCAAACCCGGCACGACTTCTTCACCGACGGTGTGCGTTTGGTCGGCATAAAGCCGGTTCAAGCAATACGCGATAGTGTCGTTGACATTGGTATCGGGGCGTGGTGCCTCCAGGTCAATCTGCGTGAAGTCTTTCATACCCTCCCATTGTGGTGTCGCTGGTGACCTCCGATGCGGCCACTCCCCATTCCCGTCGCTGGTCATCCCAGACGAGGGGGAATTCTCGTGAAAGCCGTTGTAACGTGAGCGTGGGTGGGCACTGCCCGGTCATGATGGCCTCGATGATATCCGGCGCCAGCAAAGTGAGCCGGATAGTGCGGGCGACATAGGCCGTATCCATCTTTACCGCGTTGGCCAGTGCACGCACCGTCGGATACGTGCCGTTATCCAGCAGTGCCTGCCAGCGGTAACCTTTGGCAATGGCCAGTGCGACCGGATCGGCGGTGATGTCTTGGCGCGTGAGAGCCGTTTCGCTCCCCGTGGGCAGGATAATCTGCTTGCGCCCCTGTCGCTTTGTCAACGTCATCGGGATATGCACCAGCATGTCCCCGTTCATACTGGCCAACGCCATTTTACTCATTCGGTCTCGTCTCCTTGTAACTCGGCCATTAATGAATACAGCCCATCCGCGTGCATCTGAACATCCAGCCCTTGCTCCGACACGGTGACATGCTTCACCATCAGTTGGAGCAACCGCGCCTGTTCAGCGGGGAACAACTCATCCCAGACGCCATCTAGCTGACCGAGGTGTCGTGCCACGTCCTGCTCCCGAAGCAGGTTACCATCAGTCAGCACCTGGGCTTTCCGTGCCGTCATGGCTATCATCTCCGGCGTGGTGAAGAAGCGTCGGAGCTGCGCCACCACCGCCTGCTCGATCTCCCCTGCCGGTATGCTTTTCACCGGACAGGTCGAGTAGCCGAATTTCGAGGCATGGTTGCACAGGTAGTAGCGATACTGCCTGCCGGCTTTCTGCGTATAAGTCATGCCCATCGAGGTGTCGCAGTGCCCGTAACGAATGATGCCTTTCAACAAGGATGGCGCCTGCAGTTTAGTGCGCCCGGCACGTGAGTGCTGGTCTTGCGCCAAGATCGCCTGCACGTGATCCCACTGTTCACGGGTGATAATAGCGTCGTGCTCACTGGGGTAGACGGCGCCTTTATGCGTGATCTCACCCAGGTAAATGCGGTTGGTGAGGATGCGGTACAGGTACATTTTGCTGATGGGCTGCCCCGGTCGGCGTTTCCCTTTCGTCGTCGTCCAGGATTTCGTGGTATGCCCTTCCGCATTCAACTCCTGCGAGAGCTTGGTGGTGGAGCGGTCGCGAATGAACCGGGTAAAGATATCACGTACCAGTGCCGCCTCCCGTTGGTTGATGACCAGCTTACGGTTCTTCACGTCATACCCGAGCATCAGGGGACCGCCCATGAACATACCCTTGCGTTTTGAGGCGGCGAATTTATCGCGGATGCGCTCCCCGATCACCTCGCGCTCGAACTGGGCGAAGGAGAGTAGAATATTCAGCGTCAACCGCCCCATCGAGGTGGTGGTATTGAAGCTCTGGGTGACCGAGATGAAGGTCACGTTGTGCCGGTCAAACTGTTCAACAAGCTGCGCGAAATCCAACAGCGAACGGGAGAGCCGGTCGATTTTATAGCACACGATGCAATCGACGTTGCCTGCCTCGATATCCCGGAGTAACTGCTTCAGTGCGGGGCGTTCCAACGTACCGCCGGAATAGCCACCATCATCATACCGCGCCGGTAGCGCGACCCAGCCTTCCGCCCGCTGGCTGGCAATATAGCTTTCGCCAGCTTCCCGCTGAGCGTCCAAACTGTTGAATTCCATTTCCAGGCCTTCTTCCGTGCTTTTCCGAGTATAAATAGCACAGCGCACTTTCGGGCTAATGGCCGGCGTTGCTGCGGTTCGTGTCATCGCGCATTCTCCTTTCCATTCGGGCGCAGGCCAAAGAAGACTCACCCATTCATGTGCTGGCCGGTGATGGCTTTCGCCACAGCGGTGAGGGAGCGGTACGGTATTCCCTCCATCTCATAGCCGCGTGGGGTAACCAACACCTGATAGGTCTTCCCCTGCCATTCGCGCACGAGCCGGGTGCCCGGCAGCAGGCGGTTAGCCTGTTCCTGTTTCACCTGCTGCTTCACCCGGCGCGATTGCACACCCTGCTCATCATGGCCGGTCGCCTCCAGCAGGGTGGCCATCTGCTCCCGTGTCTCCGGGGCTACCCCGCCAAAAGCGATCTCCTGCAGCCGGTAGATGAGCCGGTTTTCGAGATAGATACGATTATAGGCTGGTGGTTTGCCACCGATGAGTACTTCCCACCTCGCCTTGAGCGCGTCCATCGGTAAGGTCTTGATCTCGGTGATTTGCCGCAATAATCGGGGCGGCGTTGTCTGTTGGGTCATCTGGTTGATGCCTCCCTACTCTCTGGTTCGTTATGCCAATGAACGCTCTCGTTCGGGACATTATGCGTTGTGATTCGTTATGTCGCGAGCGCCCATTGCAGCCCTTGCATTCATGCTCGGAGCACGCGGAAAGTCAAGAGAACTCGCGACATAATCTC
>DASXVL010000707.1:0-2860 GCA_036504255.1 Armatimonadota bacterium
GACGCCGTCGGACATTTCAAAATGCGCCAGAGCGGAAGCGTCGTAGTCATACCAGGACCCCGACGGATTCCACTCGTGGCAATAGACGCTCAGCGGCGTCGCCCCCATGAGGAAGCGCGCGGCGTCGAAGGTGTGAATCGCCATATCCAGAATGAGCACGTGGCGCATATGCGTGCGGAAATTTTCAGGGCCAAAATCGGCGCCCAGGAAAAAGTTGCTCTGCACCGTCGTGACTTTGCCGATGGCGCCGGAATCGAGGAAGGCGCGCAGACGGCGGATGCGCGCGTCGTAACGCCGGTTCTGCATAACGACATACAGTTTGCCGGCCTGTTGCGCGGCCGCCACCATCTCCCGCGCATGCTCCAGGGTGTCGGCCAGCGGCTTCTCGCCCAACACGTGGCAGCCGTGGCGCAACGCCTCCAGCGTCACGTTGATGTGCGCCGAGGGCACGGTGCAATCGAACACGACCTCCGGGTGCGTGTCATCGAGCATGCGCCCCAGCTCCGTGCCGATGGCCGCCTGCGCCCAGCCATGCTGCTCCGCTTTCGCGCGCGCCGCCTCCGGGTTCAGATCGACCAGGCCGACGATCTCCGCCCCGGCTTTCATGGCCTCGGAACCTAACCAGGCGTTGCTGATGCCGCCGCAGCCCGCCAGTACCGCGCGAATTTTCTCACCCATATGCCCACTCCCCATGGATAGGATTGCCAGCCCAGACTATAGGCCATCGCTCATGCGGGCGTCTTCCGCGAAAATCCGCTTTCATTCCGGAATTATCCGAAGGATAGACGACGTCCATCGCGAAAGAGAAAGAAACACTGCTCATAGATTCCGGAATAATCCATCATGCCACAACATATTTCTGACGACACGCCGCATTACCACTGCTGGAAAAACCCCATGTGGCACCAGCCCTATGACATTACGCACACGCACGACTTCCATGAGTTCTTCGTTTGTGCGGCAGGGCAGGGGCGTCAGCTCACCGAACACACCATCTATCCGATGCGCGAAGGGGACTTTTTTCTCTTCCCGGCAGGCTATCCGCATAACGGTGATGGCGACGAGAAGGGCGAATGTTCCGGCATCGTCCTCTATCTCTCGGAAAACGTCTTCGCGCAATCCATAGAGGATGGCGACCAGGAGGCCTATCGCATTCTCCAAGCGCTCTGCGCCATGGCGGAACGGCAGGGGCCGGATTTCGCCCTCTCGCCGCAGGGACGTAAACGCACGTTGGCGCTGTTCGAAGGGATGGCGCGCGAGGTGCGGCACAAGGCGCCGGGGTATCGCTGCGCGGTCAAGGCGCTGATTCAGGAAGCGCTGCTCACCGTGTTGCGCGATCCGGAGATTTTTCCCGCGCTGCAGCACGAATTTCGCCCCAGCCCAGGGCGTGAACGCTTACGCGACCTGTGCCATTTTCTGCAGTCGCACTTTTCCTACCCCATCACCGTCGAGCAGATGTCGGACATGGCGCACCTGAGCCGCAGCCAGTTTCACGCCGTCTTCAAGCAGGAAACCGGCCTCACGCTGACGGCCTACCTGAACGATATTCGCCTGCGCGCCGCCGCCAACATGCTGCGGCGAGGCGGGACACCCATCTTGCAAGTCGCCCTGCAATGCGGTTTCGGTGGCCTCAGCCACTTCTACGCTCAGTTTAATCTCGCCTACGGCATGACGCCGCACGCGTACCGGCGCGGGGGCGGGGGCGAGTGATAACGAGGCAGGGAGCGGCAGAGGCGATGAGGCTACAGCACCGTTTGGAAGCCGACCGCAGTCGCGCTCAGCCTGCCGACAGTACCTCCCCGGACCTGCATCTCGTGGCACGCTGAGCGCGATTCCGGGCCTGCTGGCCCTGCATCGGCTTCCAAACCGTGCTGTCCATCTTCTCGTGGAGGAACACCGGAAGGTTTACGCTCAAAATGCCATTTATGCGATGTCGCCCGTTTTTACCGTCCCGCGCTGGAGACGGTCGTCACCCAATCTTCCCGCTCATAGCGCGCGAGGATGACGTGTCCGGCCGCTTGCAGCGCGGTGCGAATCTCGTCTTCCTGACTGGTGATATAGCCGGAGGAGATAAAGAGCGCGCCCGGCGGGAGAATCTGCGGCAATTGCGGGATGAGGAGCAGGATGACCGGGGCGAGGATATTGGCGAGCACCAGGTCGAACGGGCCCGCGATGTCGGCGAGCAGATCGTTTACACGAAAATCGATGTTCCCGGCCACGCCGTTCAGCTCGGCGTTTTCCTGTGCCACGCGAACGGCAAGCGGGTCGTTATCGGTGGCGACGATCTCCCGCGCGCCCAGCTTCACCGCGGCTATGGCGAGGATGCCGCTGCCGGTGCCCACGTCGCAGACGCGCATGCCGGGCGTCAGGTAGTTGGAGAGCGCCAGCAGGCAGGTGTAAGTGGTGCCGTGCGTACCGGTGCCGAAGGCCATACCGGGGTCAAGCGTGATGATCGCCTGCTCCGGTTTTGGCGTGAATGTCTCCCAACTGGGCACCACCGCGAGGCGCGAGGAGATTTCCAGCGGCGAGAAATATTGCTTCCAGCCCTCCAGCCAGTCCTGGTCTTCCATGCTCGTGAGCGTAAAGGCGGGCACAGCCGGCAATACCTCGACCTCGACCAGCGCGCGCAACGCCGCTTCCGTGGCGTCCGCGACCGCTGCCGCTACGCCATCTTTCCAGAAAGCGCGCACGTAGTTCTGCCCCTTGCGCCATTCCTCGGAGACGCCATCCGCCCCCGCCGCGCGCAAGCGCTCGGCCACCGTTTCACTCGCCTCATCGGGGACGGGAATTTCAATTACAGCCCAGGGCATGGTTTCTCCTTATATTGCCTTTTTACTCCGGCCCTTTGAGAGTCACCGTT